>JAFAIO010000535.1 GCA_019236675.1 Verrucomicrobiota bacterium | reverse complement strand
GCGCCGCAGCAAATCCGAGAAGCAGTTCGCAGAGTGGCGGGAGGCGAATCCGTTCTCTCGGCGAACTTCGCGGCAAAACTCGCGGAATCAATCGCGCGTCCGGAGCTCTCGAAGCGCGAACGGCAGGTGTTAAAATATTTGGCGAGTGGACGAAGCAACAAGGAGATCGGTCAGATTCTTTACGTTAGCGAACACACGGCAAAGTCCCACGTCAGGTCTATCATGGCCAAGTTGAATGCGGATAGCCGTACAGAGGTCATTTCGATTGCGATTAAGCGCGGATTTCTAAAGGCTGTGCCTGGCTAGCAGTTAAGACGTTGCGGTTTTCGGACACAGTCTTTCGCTCAGGGGCGCCGGGATCAGCATTTACTCACAGTTCCTTTCGCGACTAGCAACGCGATTTGAGAAGATTTCCGGTGAGTGTGCTATGCTACTCTGGCATGGCCAAGGCGGGCTACCGGCTCAGTCGATGCGCGTGATGCGAAGCGGTAGGAAGCACGTACTGAGGATCATCTGCGATCGCGTGTGAGGGCTGAGGCGATCCAGTCGATCGATTCTCCACTCATAAGTCTTGGTCACGTCTGTGGCGAAGTACGCTCTCTGTTTTTCGAACAAAGCTTGAACAGGGTCTCCTCCAGTCGTTGGCTGAGTGGATTCCGTTGGTGCCTGACTTAACTTGGCTTGGGCTAATTGATGCATGTAATTCTCCTTATTCGCCGACGGTCAGAACGATGCGAAAGCGTGCGTGGCCGCTCATCATGCGTTCATAGGCTTCGGGCGCCCGTTCGAGCCCGAACGTTTCGATCATAGGATGGATTCCCTGCGGAGAGCTGAACGAAAGCGTGTCCTCTGCATCAATAGGTGATCCGGTCATGGTTCCAACAACGGACCGCATCCCGAAGAGAAGCGGAGTTGGATTAACTTCGATTGGCTCATTTCCTGCCCCAGCGACTACGAGTTGGCCGCGTGGAACCAGTCCCGAGAGCAGTGGAGACATTGATTTACCGCTTGCAGCTGTAGCCAGTATCACGGTGGCACCGCCCAAGGCTTGCAACGCCGCCACCGGGTCCTCAGCACTACTGTTGATGTAATGATGTGCGCCCAGTTGCTTAGCCAAATCCTCCTTATCTTTTCCGCGCGCGATTGCAACGACTTGAAAGCCCATTTGGCGCGCATACTGAATTCCGAGGTGACCAAGCCCGCCGACACCTTGTATGGCAACCAGGTCTCCCGGTCGAGCCTTTGAGTTCCTCAACGCGTTAAAGGTGGTCAATCCGGGGCAGAGAAGTGGCCCGCCTTCTGTTGAAGGCAAATTATCAGGAATCGCCGCCAGACCGTCCGCATTCGCGATCATCTTTTCGGCGTAACCACCGTCGGAGGAAATCCCCGCCATCACTTGATTCGCGCAATTAACGAAGTCGCCCCGCCGGCAGGGCTGGCAATGCTCGCAATGGCCAGCCATTAAGCCCACGCCAACGCGCTGGCCTTCTTTCCAACCATCCACGTTCGGCCCTATCGCTTCAATCGTTCCGACAACTTCATGGCCAGGTACGCGAGGGTAATTAATTCCAGGAAAAGCGCCTTCAACGGTTAGCGCATCAGTGTGACAAACACCGCAGGCCTCGACCCGGATTCTAACTTGTCCCGAAGTTGGCTCGGTAATCGCTTTCTCAACGATTTCCAATTTCCCGGGCTTTGTCACTTGTACCGCTTTATACTTTATACTCATCAATATTCTTTCACTTTTGTAATTGCATCTCCCAGACGCTTAATGCGCGATTTTGTTCGGACACGTTGCCCGCTCGTTTTTGGTCAGAGGCTCGCGCATCTTTTGGTCACCCATGATATTTCCTCTCTCCGATAAACAACCCTTGCTAGGCGACGCTATTCGATCAGACCACTGGTAGGTAGTTACCGGCGTTAGCTGACTGTTTCTGTTTGATATACGTGCAGATACACCGAATGCGCGGGCCAGTCAATTATACAAAGGTGTGAGACGAACAGACTCGATACGCGCGCTGACTCAGAGTTACACTTTCGGGATTAAATGGCGACCCGGTCATATGGTGGAGTATACCGGCTTCGATAAGTCCGGAGGTTAACTTGCGGCCGCGATAAGGACACTCTCCAGCGCAGAATCGAGATAGCGGCCCACGTCGGTCACGCGATCATCACCGAACTGCCCGAAGAAAGATGATGGTTTGTCGTATTCGAATAACCCCCTGCCCTGCGGATCCTCGAACAGCGCGACCCGTAGGGGGGCGCTAAGGAGTACGGGGCGAACGGTCCCAAACTATCTATCTTTCTCGTGCGAGATCATGGCGCATTGGAAATGACCGCTCTACAGATTTAGAGGAAAACGATTACCTTTGTGGTCTTTCCGTATTGTGATTTGAGGGCGAAATAAGGAAAAGGTATCACATCATTTCAAATCCAGACCTTCCTGAACAACGCAATTCATCAGGTACATAATACCGTCGATGATCCCCCACGCGAGATTGCAACCCAACGAACCAATTAACATCGCTTTCAGGTCCGCATTACCGGCATGGCTTACACTCAAGGCGTTGGTAAAAGTCAGAACCATGATGACACCGGCGAGCACCTCGATCGCGCGATCAATGGGATCCAGCACGGGCTTGATACGGATTTTTGGAAGCATAAAGAACTATGGCGCTCGGTAAGGCTTAGGAGATTTTTCCTGGCCCATCCGTTGAGGTGTCTCCGGGTGTGTCATCAATGATGAGGGCATGGTTTAGAGGAGCCCCGAGGTTTTGGCGCCTCAATAGCTCGCGATCAATTGAATTCCGATCAATAATGAATTCCTGATGTCGCTGAAGCCGTTTGGCCGGACGACGTACTGGATGTCAGGTTGGACCGTGTAGTTCCCGCTGACATAGATGGCATAGCCGGCTTCCAGCACATGCTCGACTGTTGGCCGGTGGCCACCGTGACCAACCACGGAGTCTGTGGAGTTCCGGCTAAAGTCGCTGGCCAGGTAAGTCAGCAACAGTTGGTCCCGATCGCGTCCAGAAACGACGCCCTGCCAAATCGTGCCGGCGAACCCCATTAGAGGCAGCTGGGAAATATCCTCCTGTGGCGACAAAGTAAGGCCAGCCCACACGCTGAAATTTGTGAATGGATCCGTAGAGCTCCGCCAAAGCATTTGCTGTCCCATCGCGTAAAATCCATATGCGTTATGCTGAATCTTTGGTCCGTTCAGTTCGGGAAACTTAAAATTCGAATAGTAGTTACCCAGTATGTAGACTCCTGGAAGTCCCTCCATCGGGGGCGAGTAATTTCCGCTTTCGTCAAAAGCGCGTGTTTCGGCGGCTGCGAAGAAGTTGGGCGTCCAGCCGATTTGACTCATAACGAGCTCACCATCGTTTGCCCGAATTGAGAAATCGAGACCATGATAGCCGGGATTATCTAAGCGTTGGCTGGCTTGATAGATGCCGCCTTCGACATAGAACTGGTTTGTAGCTTGGATTTTGGTGGAAGCGGCCCAACTTGCATTTGGCGAACTGCGAAAAGGAGAATTGACGAACAGGCTGGTGGGATTGACTTCTCGAAATTCAGCTCGACGCCTAAAAGGATCAGATGACTGTATGCAGTCCTCTGCTGAATACCACCAATCGGGTCTCCCTGAAAGACGCCATAGTAGGTGAGGGAAGGGGTGATCCCGATATCGGTCAGCTTTGCCACGTCTTGATCAACAGCCTCACCAAAACCCAGCAGTTTGACCGGTTTTTGAATCGGTTCGGGAGGTGCTGCGACGAGCCTGCCCGCTATGACCAAGAGAACCAAAACCCAGTGCATCTGCCTGTCATATTGGCTGCCGATATCAGATCCTCTGCCCTTGTGGTGCATCCCGCGACGACTATCGTGGCGGTTTAGCTTTTTGCCTGAATGTTGGCATCAGCATGATAGGCTGCAAGACATTCCCGAATCGTCTCGAACAGACGGTCGGTGCCAATTATTTCGGTGAGCCCGTGGCGGTCCAGCTGTCTCCGCAGCTCATCGTTGACATGGGCTAGCACGAGAGAGACACCCTTCGCGGCCAGATCCTGGTGCAGTTCTCCAAGGGTGCTGCCGGCCGAGCAGTCGATTGCCGCAATCGCTCCGGCGTCCAGCACAAACCAATGTACGGGCGTCTCCAGATCGATTACCAAGGCTCGAGCCCGCTCTGCAAAGTAATTTGCATTCGCATAATAGAGGTCGGCGCCGAACCAATAGATCACCACGCCCGGCTCCGCCAACTTGCCTGGCGACGGCTTCTCCATCCACCAGTGATCGTCTGGATGCCGCACCAGGACTGCGGTATGGGGCCGATAGCCGTGTCGCACGTGCTCCAGCAGCGATAGCACCACCGCCAGCAGAATCCCCTCTTCCACACCGATGAAGACCACCGTGGCCGCAGTGATAATCGCCAACCGGAATTCTTCCTGGCTTTTTCTATAGATTTCGGAGAGTCCGCGATAGTCGATCAGTTTGACACCGATTAAGAACACGATGGTAGCCAATACTGGCTCGGGGAGGTAGCTCAGCGGCCCGGTCAAGAATAACAGTACCAGTAATACCACCGTCGCGGTAGCCAGATGAGACAATTGGCTGCGACCTCCCGCGACGTCTACGATTGCCGTCTTAGTCGGGCTACCATTTACAACAAAGGTGCCGCTACAGGCTGCGGCTGCATTGGCGAGGGCCAAGCCTACCAGGTCCCGATTTTCATCAAACTGGTCGCGGTACCGCAGTGCGTAAGCCCGGGAAGTCGCCGCGCTTTGCGCAAGAATGACGATGAAACAGGAGAGCGATACCGAGAGCACAATGGGAAGATCGTTCCATGAGACATCCGGTAAGTGCAACCGGGGTAATCCACCCGGCACCTCGCCGACAATCTTGACTCCACTCTTCTCCAGGTGAAAAGCGAAGCTCACCGCGATCGCTGCCACCACTGCCAGCAGCGCGCCGGGAAAGTGATCGGCGATACGTTTGCCGCCGATGATCACCGCCAACACGCATAGCGAGATGATCGCGCTGGGCCAATGGGTCTCGGGCAGATGCTGAAACATGAAGAGCTGGCTCCCTAAGAACCCATTTCCTCCTTTTTCGAGACCAAGCATCCCGTGCAACTGTCCTAGCGCGACTTGAACACCGACACCCGTCAAGAAGCCAGCCAAAACAGTGCGCGACAAAAAGTCGGACAAAAAACCCAGTCGCAGCAGTCGTGCCAAGAGAAGCATCGCACCGGCTACGAGCGCCACGAGTGCCGTCAGGGTAACATACCGTGGGCTATAGGGAGCTGCGAGTGAAGTCAAGGCCGTCGCGACCATCACAGCCGTCGCCGAATCGGCCGCCACCACCAGATGACGTGACGATCCAAATATGGCGAAAGCCAGCACGGGCAAGAACATTGTGTAGAGCCCTGTTATTACTGGCGTCTCAATGATCTTCGTATAACCCATCACCTCGGGGATACCGACAGCTGCCAGCGTCATACCGGCCGCCACATCCGCCCAAATCCGAGATCGATCAAAAGGTAGGATGCCGTGAAAGAGCGGCATCCGCAGCTGGCCTGAGGCAATCTTTTTTAGGCTAGCTGACATTCTCAAAGTGATCTTTTTGAAAGGTCTATTTGTCTTCTATCGCCAGACACTGCGGCCGTCGGGTTCGGCCAGTTGTGAAGCGGCCTCGGCGACGCTCGTAAATTACCTCTGTTTGACCAGTTTTCAGCCTTTATCCGATCCTTATCTATTGGACCTTAGGGCCACATATCAGAACGGTCTAGAGCGGACGTTAGGATCGAATGCTTAAGCAAGCCGATAAAAAGGATGGCCACCATAACAGCACGGCGCAACGTCCGCAGAGCAACAGGACAGTCCCGAAAGGGGGCCAGTCAACGAATCTCGAGAAACCACCTTGGGCCTATTGGAGACCGATGGAACGAATCATTTTTGGTATTTCATGGCGATGACACGCTCGGCGCATTAGGCAAGAATAACTCGGGATTACTTTGGTTAGGAATTGGTAAGGTGGACATGTAACCGTAAGCCGATCCAATACCGTACCAGATAACGATGGCAAAGCCGATAAGCACCATCAGCAATAACAACCCTAGACCGATTTCGCTAATGCCAGCGTTGATTCGCTCCACTTCCTGTAGCTCTGGCCAATTCAACCTTGTTTCGAACTCAGCCTCAGTGGGCCACCTATGCAAATCATCTGGAATTGGCGAATCGAGACCTTCCGGCGATTGAGTGTAATTTGACCTAAATCTGGCGGCTCTCCCAGTTGACAAGACTCTTCGATCTGTGGCGTTCTTAATCATAGCGCTGGCTTACCCTGTTGAAATTCCGAGCTTAATGAATCCGAGGTTTACGGACTCAGCGGAATTTTTGTCTCAAGTGCCGTGGTGACCGTTCGAACCGCAGGTATCAGTTCGTTCGGCTGGACCCGAAAAAGCCTTCGTTTCTTACGCTCAGTTGAAGAGCGTAGCCACAAAGCGAAAAATCCCTGCAGCCGCGAGAACGGCCAGAAACCGTTCGCGTCGGCGTAGCTGCTAGGGTTGATCAGCCGACAAAGGAAGCGGGTTAACTTCCATCCGTCGGATCAAACCTTGCTCGATGGTGAAACGATGCCCAACTTGCTCATCGGCTAGCACGGTTCCCACCAAGTCGCGCACGACCTGATGCACTTCCACCAAGACACGCCCGGCATCCTCCTGGTGGAAGGCGACCGGCTCCACATGGGGGTTGATCTCGCCCCATTGTTCAGTCCAATAAGCGCGGATTGCTTCTGGGCCTTGGACAAAGCCACCTTTGAAAGCTCGCGGCCACTCTACATCGGGAGTCATGAGGACAAGCGCGGCGTCAATGTCCCGCCTGTTGAAAGCCGCATAAGCGGCCCGGAGTAGTTCGGTTTCTGGTGCAGGTTGGTTTGGCATAAAAAAGGAAAGGGTGTTAGGGGGTGAAGCATCGACATCTTGAATATCCGGTGCGCGATCAGTCCGTTTCTGAAGCGATGCAGATGCCGGTTTTCATGGTCGTGGACGCAGGCAACCACGTACGCCGCCTTTTCGCAAGACGGCACCTCAAAGTAAGGTGCTCACCTCACAGATACTACGCATGGCACATCCTTCCCTCGTTCGCCGCCGTCGTCAAAGCCCGCCGGTGGAATATCTTGATCCTCTGGTCGCTCCAGAACTACGAGATGCATTTTAGCGAACTGCACGAGCACATTCCGACACCGAAGCAGAATTCGCCGTCGCCTTGCGGTATCCAACTGCTTTCTTTTCCATCTGACCGGCGGGTTTGAAGGGATTGTTAGACGGTAGGTCTCTTTCCCGTCAATAGGTTTACCGGATTCGATGATCTGTCCCTACCGGACAAAAAATCCTAGTTCTACGGAACCATTCGGAACGGTTCTTACTAACCATCGAAATGGTTAGATGATCGGTTAACATGCTGAAGAAACATGTGCCGATCCTTTATTTTGTTCACGCTGTTAACTTCGTTATGCGGACAGCTCTTTGGCGGAGAGAGAAACCAAACTCCGCCTTTGCAAAGGGAAATCGTTCAGGTCTCGAGGGATAGTATAGATACAACTTTCGTAAATCATCCGACATTTGCGGTGTTTGCCGGAGCGCCCAGAAAGCCGTGCTCGCACGGTTCCGTGGCTGCGTCGCCGGCAAATAGTGCCGTCAGCGGACCGTGGAAAATCGGAATCACCGCGACAGTCTTTTGGGTTGGTGAGCCGCCTACGGTTAGTGATCCTGGTAATCTTGTTTCCGCTTGGGATCAGAACTGGTTGGAAAGCGCTAGAAACCAGAATTCATTCTATATCGCTCTACCCTACAATGATGTGGCCAATGGTCATACTAAGGCGGAAGCGAAGAACGTTATACCGTGGTTCAAGCAGACCTACGTTCGCGACGGCCAGTCTGTCCTGAAGGATCATTGGGTTGCCATTCGCAAAGGAGCTAAGATCTGCTACGCCCAATGGGAAGATGTTGGCCCTTTTCAGGTCGATCATTGGCAATACGTCTTCGGCAATGAACGACCGCATCCAAACAGGAACAAGGACGCCGGAATCGACGTGAGCCCGGCGGTCAAGGAATATTTGGGGATGTCAGGTATCGACTCTTGCGACTGGCGTTTCGTCAGTGAAAATGAAATTAGCCAAGGGCCGTGGAACACTCATGAGACAGCAGGGAATCTCTCCCGAATTACGTCGAAGAGGACATTTGCTTCGCTGCGATTAAACAGCCCGATGTAGTTCGATCGAGCCATAGGGAACGGTTCTTCCGGACCATAGAATCGCCTATTGGTCGATGTAAGCTGGTCCAGGTTACTCCGCGCAACTTGTGAAGACCAAAACCACACCGTATGAACGCATCTGAGCCTTCCTTGTGGGCCGAAGAAGTAGCAGGCCGGCTACGGATGCTACAAACTAGTTTTGCGGATGACGCGCCGAAAGCGCGACAAGAATATCTCACGGAGGAGATTGAGCGTTCACTAAAAGAGGTTGCAGGGAGCAGACGCGGGGAATTCCTGGACGCTCTAGTCCGTTGCTTTCCTGGTCCGGAGAGGGTGGCAATAAGCGGACCCGACGCCATACCGGCGTCGAGCACAGCAAATAGTAAAAGCGCCGACGAGTTGGCTGAGGACTTAATCGTCCGGCTTCCCGAATTGACTAAAGAGCGCAGAGCTCGGCTGGTGGAACGATTTCGCTCGGTTGGACTAGTCGCGGCGCCGGACCGGTGCCTTGATCTTCCTGCCGGACTGCGAGGGAAACTCGGGTTGAGTCTCGAGCAAACGCTTGATGAAGAGCGTTTGGCTAAGCTTTTAGCCGCGCTTTTGGAAATGGTGACGACCTTGGACGGCCTGGTCTGGAGTTTATGGAGAATGATTGCCCCAAAGTCCGTGGTACAGCGCGAAGCGGGAGATGGGCTAAGACGAACCGTTGGGCGCTATGTGGCGGGCGACCGTGAGGTGGCGACTCCGCAAATTAACCAGATGTTGGACAAGACGCGCCAACTATTTGCCAGCTTATTATCAGCAATTGGACCAACCGGAGAAACCTATGCCCGGAAGCACCTAGAAACCTTCGCGCCGGAAAAGATCCGGGCCACAGTCGAGACGGGCGGCTTTCTAACCAACGTGGAGCAGAAGTGCTGGCGTCGCTATGTAGTACTCACTAGCGAACTAAACGGACCGGTAATCGAAAAACAGATTATCGATTCGATCGTCAATTATACCGAGGAGATCCTGTCCGGGCGAAAACGCGGAGGAGAGCTACCATCTCCGGCTCGTCCCGCCATTTAGCAAATACGTTTATGCAAGTCCATTGGCATGAAGGATTGTTTCTGTTGCCGCATCACCTGCAGCGTTTACAGCGAAACATCAGTGAAAGCGGTTCGGCCGAACGGAAACTGAACTGGGCTTACCCTTATGGTGCAATCGAAGCTCGTCTCTCCGCGGATGCTCTGGAGAATATGCTGATTCGCTTTGATTCTCTCCATGTGGTCATGCCGAGCGGTGAAGAAATCCGGTTCCCGGCTGATGCCGAACTACCTGTCCTCGATATCAAACAGGTATTTGAATCGCGAGGAACATTCGGGGTCTACCTGGGGTTGCCCCTCTGGTCTAAGTCGCGTGCTAACTGTCTATCCGCAGCGCATACTGTAGATCCGCGGGCAAAGATCTTATATCGCGTCGTCGAAAAGGAAGTTTGCGACGAAAATAGTGGTGAAAATTCGAAAGCGATGTTGTTGCGCCGGCTCAATGCAAGGCTGGTGCTGGAAGACGATGATCGATCAGATCTTGAAACAATTCCTCTTCTTCGAATCACCCGGGCGGCGGGTGACGGGGTTGGGCTGCCGCAGCAGGATCCTGAATTTGTCGGGCCTTGCTTGGTGCTAAACGGCTCAACAACACTACGGGAATTGGTGCGTGACTTAAGTAATCAAGTCCTGGCCAGCCGGCAGGAGCTGGTGATGCAGGTAACCCGCGGTGGATTCAGCATCGACACTCTGCGAGGCATACAGTTCGAGCAAATCATGCGGTTGCGCACGCTAAATCGATTCGGCGCGCATCTAGAGGCTATAGTTGAAACGAAAAATGTTGCCCCATTTGAGATTTATGTTCTGCTGCGCGAACTGTTAGGAGAGCTAGCTGCGCTGCATCCGGATCGCGATCTATTCGAATCGGCTTCCTATAACCACGATAACCCTTATCCGGTTTTCGATGAACTGGCGACGAAGATTCGCCAACTATTGCGGGGTAGTGTGGCCCCGAGTTTCCTCAAAGTAGCGTTCGCAGACAATGATGGTGTTCTTAGTGCCACGCTGAGTGACGAACATTTGCAGGTACCAGCTGATTATTTCCTCGGCATTCGAACGAAAGAAGATCCAAGAACGCTCGCGCAGCTGGTCGAGGACGCTGATCGTTTCAAGTTGATGCCGCAAAGCATGGCCAACCGGGCTATTCGCGGAATCGTATTGAAGGAAGAGCGGTTTCCTCCGCTCGAGTTGCCCGCCCAATCGGGGCTTTACTTTTTCAGGCTGCTCCGCGGACAGAGTTCACGAAGCTGGCAACAGATCCAGGCGGAAAGAAATGCCGTAGTTCGATGGACCGGCAACGAGGCAGCGGACTATGACATCACTCTGTACATGACCCTTCCCAAAGAACCGGCCTCGCTCTGAAAAAATACCTAATATGGACCGACGCACTGACTGGGAAAAAAATCTAACACTGCTCGAACTCTGCGAACCTCTGTTCAAGAAAGTTTGCCTGCTGAATCGACTCGGGCGGAAGGGCGGCAGCATATCCACTACATTGGATGCGGAAAAACTGCGCGTAGAAATCAAAGAAATATTCGCGGATATCCAAAGGCGAGCAAGCGCCGACTCTGGCTTAGCTGCCCAGTGGCAAAAGGTCGAATTGCCCATGATCTTCTTCGTTGATTCCATGATCGTTGAGTGCGGGTTGAGCGTCTCCGCGGCTTGGAATCAGAACCGGTTGGCTTACGAGCGAAAGGAATTAGCCGGCGATGAGAAATTTTTCGACCTGCTTGATGACACCCTTAACGATCCGAGTAAAGAAGCGACCGATCGATTAAAAATCTTTTATACCTGTCTAGGGCTTGGCTTCACCGGTTGGTATTCAGGCCAGCATGAGTACTTGCGCGGAAAAATGCTGGATATCACGCACCGAATCCGCGAAGCGCTGGATGCCGACCAAAACACGAAGATTTGCCCGGAAGCCTATACCGGGGTTGACACACGCGACCTGATTCAACGCCCGGGCCTCAGTATTGGCGTCATCGCAGTAATTGGCCTAGGCCTTTGCTTAATTGTTTTCACGGTCGAAATCTACCTCTTCCGCGCCGCCTCCCTGTCGCTAACCGATTCTGTAACAGCTATCGCGACACAAGAAATCACCAAATGAGCGGTTTTCCGTTTAAAAACCAGTGCTGCCAAAGTGAAAGAACTTGCCTATCTAATTAAAGCTTTCTCCGGATTAGCTATCTGGGTCAAACTGATCATCCTGTTCTTGATAGCAACGACTATCATTGGCTTCGCCGCATTCTTTGGCCCGCGCGTGGCTCTAATAATCGCATTGGGAATCATTTTCCTTGCGCTAATCGTAGCTGTTTACCTGCTTCTAGTTCTTTGGGTGCGGCGCCGGCGAGCCGCAGAAATGCGCGGCGAGTTGGTTGCAACCGCGGCTAACCGCGGAGTGACCGACGCTGCGCTTCGCGGACGACTCGACGATCTGCGGCGCAGCTTCGCCCGCGGGATTGAGAAATTCGAGTCAGCCGGAAAAGATTTCTACGGACTGCCATGGTACGTAATGGTTGGAGAACCCGGCTCCGGCAAGACCGAGGCGATTCGGCATTCTCAGACTGGATTTCCCCCTGGTCTGCAAGACGAATTCCAGGGGGTTGGAGGAACCATCAACATGAATTGGTGGTTTACCAACTATGCCGTAATGCTCGATACAGCGGGCCGGCTGATATTCGACGAAGTCGAACCGGGTAGTACCAGCGAGTGGAGCGCCTTTCTTCAGCTGCTGAAAAAACATAGGCCTGACTGCCCGATCAACGGGCTGTTGCTGACTATCCCGGTAGAAAGTCTAATTCGCGATACGCCCGAAGTCATGGAGCAGAAAGCGGGAAGAATCGCCCGACAGTTGGAGGTAATCCAGCGCGAGCTTGACATTCGCTTTCCGGTGTTCGTGCTGATTACCAAGAGCGACCTGATCAATGGGTTTCGCGAGTTTTTTGCTAACATCGATGACCCAAGGGCAGAACAGCAGATTTTGGGATGGTCTAATCCGGCGCCGCTGGACGCCCCTTTCCGGCCGGAGCTGGTGGATGATCATCTGCAGACCGCGGTTCAACGGCTCTGGCGGAGACGTTTGGGCCTCCTGTCAGACCCGGTTGCCGGGGAACCAGGCGCTCGCCGCGCTGATGAAGTTGATCGTTTATACGAGTTTCCCCATAGTCTGTCCGCCCTGGCGCCTCGACTTCGTCAATATTTGGAGACGATCTTCGTGGCGGGGGAATGGATTTCCCGGCCGCTTTTCTTGCGAGGTATCTACTTCACTTCTTCGATGCGAGAAGGCTCGGCTCTGGACGAGGAATTGGCGGACGCGATCGGGCTGCCAGTCGATCAATTGCCCACGGGACGGGCCTGGGAGCGGGAGCACTCCTATTTCCTACGAGATCTCTTTCTTGATAAGATCTTTCGCGAAGACGGCCTGGTCACTCGCGCCAGCAATACGAATCGGGTCCTTCTGCGCCGCCGGCTCTTACTCCTGGGCAGCGGTTTGGTGGCACTGCTTGCGCTATTGCTCTTTGGGCTCTTGGGCTACAACTCCCTTCAGCAGCGAGTGTTGGCCCAAAGCGGTTTTTGGGCTCGCGCGACCGAAGGTTGGAATTCCGGAACTTGGTATCCAGTTGTGGTGCCTGACCCCAATGGTACTTCTCTCTATCATTATGAGGGAAGCAAAACGGTTGGTCCAGGCTTGACGGAGCAGACTCGCGCGGAGTTTCAAGGGGAGACGTTAAGTCTGGTTCAATATCACGCCGCGTTGCGCGAACTCGCCGAGGAATCACTCAATGTTCCTTTGATCTTTCGGCTTTTCTCCTACGCCGGGGACGATCCGGATCGAGAACGTCAGCATGCCCAAAAAGTTCTCTTTGAGGACAGTGTGGTAAAGCCCCTCCTTGATGCGACCCGAAGAAAGATGAGTCAAATCAACCCTGAGGCCCCAAGTCACGGCAAACCTGATCCTCGAACTCCGGAACGGGTTAGTGCACTGGAAGCGAAGGCGCTGGCAGAGTTAGTTCGAATTGAAGTCGGTATTCTGCGAGGTTCAGACGCCCACGCGAAAAGCGCTCCCGGACAAAGTTTCATTTCGGCCCTCTTAGAGTACGTCTCCGACCAGCGAGATTCTGGACAACTCCCGGAAACGATGACCTGGACGTATACAGAGAATCGAGACGGGTCAGGTAAGTGGCCGCCGAAATGGGCTAGCGGCGGGACGACCCTAACCGATAACGTGGCTATACGTCTGGGCGTTGAACGCTTGCTAGCGGACGCTCGTAATCGAATCCAAAACCGAACGAAAGACTTGCAGTTGCTGGTCGATCTCGCTGCAGCCGTGCGAGACTACCAAGCCGTCGAGACGGAGTTGTCTACGAAAGCTAGCATTAAAGATGATCCAACCACCAGCGATCAGGAAGTGGCGACCATGTTCGACAAGCTCAAAGCCACAAAGATTACCCTGGAAGAAAAGCTTGCGACCGCGCGGCAAGATGGACTCTTTGAGGATGGGCCTGAGACCCTGACAGCCGCCTACGGGAAACTGAGCGGTGCCTACCAGTCGAAGTTCGATCAGATCATCGCGATCCTCAACGAGATTG
>JAFAIO010000447.1 GCA_019236675.1 Verrucomicrobiota bacterium | reverse complement strand
ATCATTCAAGTGATTTTCGAACCCAGGGTACGATGTGTGAATGCATTCCGCATCTTCAATGACGGTTTCGCCGTCGGCAAAAAGCCCGGCCACCGCAAAAGCCATGGCGATGCGATGATCACCAAAGCTCTTTAACCGACCGTTCATCAGAGGAGCTCCTCCGTTGATCTCCAAACCGTCTTGAAATTCTACCACGTCCACGCCCATAGCGGTCAGATTTGCGGCGATGGCAGCTAGACGATCTGTTTCCTTAACCCGGAGTTCGTGCGCATCTCGAATCAGCGTCTTTCCTTGAGCCAGGGACGCGGCAACTGCCAAAATCGGGATTTCATCGATAACGTTTGGAATTTCGTTTCCGGCGATCACGGTGCCGTGCAAACGCGACCCATCGATACGGATCTCACCACGAGGTTCACCCTGCTCGGTATCCTGCACAACTTCTCGAACGTGGGCCCCCATCCTGAGCAGGACGGATAATATTCCGGTCCGGGTTTCGTTTAGACCAATGTCCCGGATCAACAGATTTGATCCCTCTTGAGCGGCGGCAGCTACCATCCAAAAGGCAGCGCTGGAAATATCGCCTGGGACGACAAAATCGCGGGATTCAGCCACCTGCTCGCCGTAGATCGAGACCGAGTAGCCAGAATTAATGGGTTCCCGGATCGTGCGGATTAGAAAATAATCCATCATTCGCTCGGTGTGATCGCGCAGCTGGACCGGCTCCACGACGGTAGTTTTGCCGGGGGTTTGAAGCCCAGCCAACAGAATCGCACTCTTTACTTGCGCGCTGGCCACGGGAAGCTCGTAGCGGATGGGCTCCAGTTTCTGGCCCTTGATTTTCAGCGGCGCGGTACCATTTGGCCCAGTGGCTTCAATTACCGCACCCATCTTCGTGAGCGGCTCAATTACCCGGCTCATGGGGCGAGAAGACAAGGACGCATCGCCGATCAGTTCAGACTCGAATGGCTGGTTAGCTAAGAGTCCGCAAAGCAACCGCATCAGAGTGCCTGAATTTCCGCAATCGATGGGGCCGGTGGGAGCCCGAAAATGCCCTCTCTGTCCGTGAATAACCAATGTAGTGTCATCGGTTTGATCGATCCCGATGCCGAGCATTCGCATTGCTTCCACCGTGCATCGGCAATCCTGACTCGGTAGGAACCCCTTGATGGTGCAGCTTCCGTTCGTGAGCGCTGCCAGAATAACCGCTCGATGAGAGATACTTTTGTCTCCAGGTACTACAATTTCCGATTCGATATGTGGAGCCCGAGCAACGCGTAATTCGGCCATAAATGTTCTAACCAGCTAATCTGTCGCGGCTTCTCTTCGCCGCATCTAGAAAAGCTTGCAAGCTTTTCACGTCATTCGCCTCCAAGGCTCGAATAGTCTCGTTGAGCGTGTCTTGAAAGCGATAGAGATTGGTAAGCAGATCGGTCCGATTAGCAAGAAGGATCTCTGTCCAAAGCTCAGATGAACCCGCAGCGATCCGGGTAGAATCTCGAAAACCGTTTCCAACGAAGTCGAGACCTTCGGAAGCAAAGGTCGCAACATGATTCATCAGCATCGCCGCCAGCAGGTGCGGTAGATGGCTCACCGCCGCAACCAAACGATCGTGGGTAGCGACATCAACAAATAACGGAACGCTGCCGGTTTGTCGCCAGAATTGAGCCAGGCGCTCCAGCACCGCCTTGTCCTGGCAAAGATCCGGAGAGATGATGGTGATCGCATTCTCAAACAAATTTACCCGAGCGGCTTCCAGACCCGATTTCTCGGACCCAGCCATGGGATGGCTCGGTAAATAGAAACATCGACCGTTAAATATCTCAGATAGGCGATTGAAAAACGCGCCCTTGACACTCGCGACGTCGGAAACAATTGCGCCGGCTTTTACGCAACGCGCCAAACGATCAGCCACCGCGGCGATCGAAGAAACCGGCGTTGCGATAAAGATTAGATCGCTGGAGCTCGCCAGGTCATCCAGGTCAGTCGCTCGGACTGCGCCGCTGAGCACCGTCTCGACAAGACCGCTAGCCGGCTCGTAGAAAGTGACTCGGTAGCCGGCTCGACTTCCAGCTAGCGCAATCGATCCACCAATCAAGCCGGTTCCAACCACCCCTAAATTCAGGTATCCCATCATTTAGCCTTTCCGCCGGTACGTTCCGGTAAACAAGAAAAAAGGACGCGCGGCGGCGCGTCCTTTTTACTAAGAGCCTGCGTTCCTATTTTCTACGGCACTAAGAAAATCTTGCCGGTGTACGGATCTTTTACTTCAGCTCCAGGAGGATATCCCTCAACGTCAACTTCTCCGGCGTTGGGGGCATAGGGACTGTAAACACGACCAGGCTTTCCTGGAACTTTCGTGGCGGACGGATAATTTTCCGGCGCACTCGGCGTCCCCGCAGGGTTGGGCATATTGCTAACTTCCGGTGCCGGAGTCGGGGTAGGAACCGGGATCGGAACCGGGGTTGGGGTCGGCGCCGCAACAGGTTTCGGCGTCGGAGTAGGCAGATAGCCATACTTACCCTTTGCTGGCTGGGGAGTCGATTCGCCGCACGAAAGTAGCGCTATGCTGATTGGAACCAGGCAAGCGATGTAAAGGTGACGGATCATAGACGCGGTCTCAGGATTAATTCATTCATCGAAGATTGACAACCCCTTTTGCGTCCAGCATCGCAGGCGCTGGGTGTTCAGACCCCGATATGGCTAATACGCCCAATCCCCAGTGATCAGTAGTCAGTAGGTCACTAATCAGTCCGGAGATCCCGTGGGCATCAATTCCGCCTACTGATTACTGTCTTACTGATCACTGATTACCGGGGGGCTGGACCCGATTCCCCCTGGGGCGTCCCTATTCTGCCTCCGCCCGTTCTCTAGCCCGCTTGGGCCCGCAGAATCTGAATCAGAAGCCGCAAGCGTTCGGAGACGTCCTGTGACTCCAGCAGTTGCTGGCGCGGCGCCAACTCGTTAACAAAAGCCGCACCTACCACGTCCGCCAGAACTTCCGGGTTATCGATCTGGTGCATCTGTTCGAGCAGATTCGCGGGCAGCGGCAGCCCAAGCTGCTGAATTCGGACACAGAGCTCCTTGACTTTCTCGCTTAAAGCATCGGCTTCAACCGCGTTCCCGATGCGGGATTCGATTAACTCGATCTCAGCTATCCGGAAAGGTTCTTCTTGGGTCCAGTCAAGGATTCTAACCCGGGCCAAGCCTTGTAGAACCAGATTGGAAGTGCCGTTCTCATTGCCAACGCAGGCGCGGATTAGCCCAATCCCAGCAACCGAACGCAAGTCTTCAACTCCTTGGGGTTCCCGTATGCCGGCTTTGGTTGACGCCACGGAGAACATTCGTTCGCCGGTCAAGCAATGGCTCAACATCTGCCGATATCGATTCTCAAAAATGTGGAGCGGAAGCAGCGAATGCGGGAATAGAACCACATTCGGAAGGACCATGATAGGAACTTCGCGTGGAATACGAATCACGTGATCAAGTCAGGCGAGGTAACCGCTGTGCAAGTTGATCGACATCCTTGTCTCCCCGTCCCGACAGATTGACCACAACCACGTGGTTTGGCGGCATTTCCCGGGCGTGCTTGATGACATAAGCCAGCGCATGCGTCGATTCCAGAGCAGGTAAAATGCCTTCGATCTTCGCCACTAGTTGGAACGCGTCCAGCACCTCATCGTCGGAAGCATAGTCGTAATGGACGCGGCCGATGTCATGCAGATAACTATGCTCAGGCCCTACTGCGGCATAATCGAGCCCAGCGGAGATTGAATGGGTGAGCTGGATCTGGCCATCTTCATCGGAGAGCAAATAAGTCTTGGTGCCTTGAAGCACACCGAGTCGTCCGCCCTGAAACCGAGCGGCATGTTGTCCAGGCAAAATTCCCGTCCCGCCTGCCTCAACTCCAACCATCGCGACGTTTTGGTCGTCCAGAAAAGAGTAGAATAAACCGATCGCGTTGCTGCCCCCGCCCACACACGCGACCAGGAGATCCGGAAGCTTTTCTTCAACCGCAAGAATTTGCCGGCGAGTTTCGTCCCCGATCACGCGATGGAAATCTCGCACCATCATCGGATAGGGATGCGGCCCGTACACGGTGCCTAAGAGGTAATGAGTTGTGCGTACGTTGGTCACCCAATCGCGCATGGCCTCGTTAATGGCCTCTTTCAGTGTGGCCTGGCCGACGGTAACCGGGACAACTTTGGCTCCCAGAAACTCCATTCGCGCTACGTTCAACGCCTGACGTTTCATATCGGTCTCGCCCATATAAACGACGCATTCCAGACCGAACCGGGCCGCCACCGTCGCGGTCGCTACGCCGTGTTGGCCGGCTCCGGTTTCCGCGATGAGCCGTTTTTTGCCCATTCTCACCGCCAAAAGGGCCTGGCCGACCGCGTTATTGATTTTGTGGGCACCGGTATGAAGCAAATCTTCCCGTTTAAAATAGATGCGTGGCCCGCCCAACTTTTGGGTTAGTCGCTCGGCAAAATAGAGCGGCGTAGGCCGGCCGCAAAAGGTGCGCAGCAACTCCTCCAACTGCCACCCGAACTCAGGATCCGTTTTAGCCCGTGCATATTCTTCGCGAAGTTGCTCAATGGCAGGCATCAAAGTCTCTGGCACAAAAACCCCGCCGAAAACCCCAAAGCGCCCCTGTTCATCCGGCAACTGGCTGGTATCAATCTGTACGTTGGGTTGCATATCGCGTGATGCAGCGACGCATGCTTGGAGAAGGGAATCAAGTGCGAAACGGCGATGGGGCGAATGGGGATGGGGCGACACGGTGACACGGCGATACGGCGACACGGCGATGGAGTGACACGGCGACGCGGCGATACGGCGATACGGCGATACGGCGATACGGCGATACGGCGATACGGCGATACGGCGATGCGGCGATGCGGCGATGCGGCGATGGGGTGACACGGCGATGGGGCGATGATAGGTGTCAGGACCGGTAGGGCGAAAAACTCGGCGCGCTCTGGACATCGCTTGCTAATGAGGCTATCCGCGCCGGTTTTGAGTCGTTTCGCGTGGTAGGTTCGCCTTTTGCGTGTTGCACAAAAAAAGATGCTTCCGGACGGTCCTGAGTCTTGGGCAAGGTCAAGCGCACGGCCCGGCTCAAAACCGGCGCGGACAAATGACAGGATGAATTGACGCCCTGGGCGCGCCGAGTTCTTCGCCCTACCGATCCTCGCGCCTATCGTCGCCACATTCGCCCTATCGCCGTTTCGCCCCTTCGCCGCATCGCCCCGTCCCTAGCGCACGCCAAGCAACGCATCCACGCTGCGCCGGTGGGGGGTCGGCATAGGAAGATCGGGAAGATCTTGGACTCGATGATAGCTGTGATCGGGCGCTAACACTGTGGGCCCTCGCCCGGAGAAAACTTTCAGGTGAATGACAAACCGGGTCACCGAGTGATGCATTTCAAACACCGGGACCTCGTCCTTTTCCACCTCGTCAGCCAACGGTAAAGTCCACATCCCTTTCCAACGTGGCCCAGCACATTTTCTGAGCAGAACCTGATCACCACGGCGAATCCATCGATAATTCTCTTGTCGCCGGACAACTTCGGCTCGGATGCTCTTGCAAGGAATATTCTGCGGATTCGAAGCCCGGCAATAGGTCTTGACGGGGCAACGTTCACAGGCTGGCGCCCGCGGAGTACAAACCAATGCACCCAGCTCCATCAGCGCCGAATTAAATGTCCCTGGTTCCGGACCATCAACTAATCGCTCGGCCAGTTCCCAGAGCGTACTTTTGCCGGGCTCGCGGTCGATCGCTGTTTCGAGGTTTATCAGGCGGGCCAAAACCCGGGCTACATTTGCATCCAGGATGGGAGCCGGGAGATTGTACGCGAAACTGGCAACCGCGCCCGCTGTGTACCGGCCGATACCGGGCAATTCCAGGAGAGACCCAACGTATCGAGGCAGTTGGCCGCCGCAGTGCTCGACCACCCAGCGAGCGCACCGATGCAGATTCCGGGCTCGGGAATAGTACCCAAGTCCTTGCCAGGCATGGAGGACATCGGTTTCATCCGCCCGCGCTAACGACTCCAGAGTCGGAAACAATTCAAACCAGCGATCATAATAACGAAGGACGGTAACCACCTGGGTCTGCTGCAGCATCATTTCTGACACCAGGATGCGGTAAGGATCCGCGGTTGTTCTCCAAGGGAGCACCCTACCGTTGAGCCGGTACCACGCAAGCAAAGCAGCGCGAATCCTCGTGCTTTGGAGCTCAACCTGATTCATGCTCAGCAGGTGACTTCGTTCTCGTTGCCCTTAAGCGCAGCCCAAGCAGAGAAACTCCGCGAGTTATTAGCAGAGCAGGACTTCGAATTCATCAGCCGGCCATACATGCTCTTTTTCGCCAGCAAAGGCAAACTCTCGATCGCGGTGTACGAAAAGGGCCCTAAAGTCGTTATTCAAGGTAAAGGGACTGAGGATTTCGTTAAATACGAGCTCGAGCCGAAGATCACCGGAGAGGCACGGCTCGGCTACGAAGAGGTCCTGCAACCGGCGATGTTCGAGCCCCATTTCGGGATCGATGAAAGCGGAAAGGGCGATTTCTTCGGACCGCTGGTCATTGCCGGCGTCTTTGTTGATCGGCTGATCGCGCGGCAACTACTCGATGCCGGCGTTATGGACAGCAAACGAATCTCATCGGACCAACGGATCATGCAGCTCGCCGACCTGATCCGCAGCACTCCGGGCATCAGCAGCAATGTAGTGCTGATCGGGCCAGAAAAATATAACGAATTGTACGAGCGTTTTAATAATTTGAACGACCTGCTCGGCTGGGGTCACGCCCGGGTGATAGAAAATCTATTGGCGGAACGGCCGGACTGCCCCCGCGCGCTATCCGATAAATTTGCCAACGAGCGGGTGGTGCAGCGCGCGTTGTTGTCCGCGGGGCAGAAGATCAATGTGGAACAGCGAACCAAGGCAGAAGCCGATATTGCCGTCGCGGGCGCCTCGATTCTCGCTCGGGAAAAGTTTGTCCGCTGGTTAGACCGCAAGGGCAAAGAGTTGGGTATTGCACTGCCCAAGGGAGTCTCTGCGGGGGTCAAAGCCGCCGCCAGAGGGCTCGTGAGCAAATACGGAGAGGGAGCATTACGTCAAGTCGCTAAGATACATTTCCGGACTGCCTCAGAGGTGATTAGCGGCACTCCCTAATCGTAATCGTAATCATAATCGTAATCGTAATCGATCGGCTCGACCGGGTAGTAAGTTCACCTCTCGGAATCGCGCCTGCTGCGCGTACGCTCTTGGTAGTTAACTACCCGCAAACTGACCAATTCGTGAACGCTCCCGAGGACAGCGGCTCTAAGGAGCCTCCGGTCAGGCGCTAACCGCTCAGGTCAGCCTTGTCCCGCCGCCCCGGGGAAGCGCCCTCCATAACAGAGGAGTTGGCGAAGGCAAAGAGGGAGGAGGACGATTATGACCGGCGAGGTAATCGTGTGAAATGCAAGACTCGTGCCAGATCGTCACTGGACCCACCGAAAACCGCGCCGGTCCCCTTAAATACAAGGGTTCCAGGGTTTTGACTTCGTCGAATCATGCGGATGAAATGCGATAATCCCTTGCCTGACTCCAGTTCTTGTAGATAGTTTCATTTATTCAGTCCGGGGATAATGGAGTTGAGCCTCAGGGACTGACGGTTGCTGGCCGACCGTTAATGCCAGGATAGTCGAACGTTCGAAAGGAGTTCAAATGCCAAACCTAACGAAGCGGGAAATCGTTGTAAGAATCAGTAACGATACGGGCTTAGTCCAACACCAGGTCTTCGACGTAGTTCAACGCACCCTAGATCTGATCACAGATAGCCTGGCCCGAGGCGAGGATGTAGAGTTAAGAAACTTTGGGATATTCGAAGTACGACTGACGAAGGAGCGGGTTGGAAGAAATCCCAACCAGCCGGGAAGCAGCTTCAAGATCCCCCCTCGTGCAACGGTGAAGTTCAAAGCGGGAAAAATAATGCGACAGAAAGTCGCGAAATTGTCACCCGCTCTTCGACAAGCCGAGGCACTGAAAGGTGCGCCCGTGTAACCGGTGTTAATCGGTCCCGTTCAAGAGGCTCACTTCTGAGTAGACGACGCCGCGTCTCCCCCTGCGGTATCTCGACCAGGGTCGTTGCCAGCATGCCACTGTTTAAGCAGGGTCTCGATTGCCGGGGACACGGTTGGCTCCTTTTCCGGGCGTAGATGGAACTGCGATAGACTCTGGTCGACCCGCGGTTTCTTGTTCCTCCCCTTCTTTTCGCGAAGCTGCTCCGCTTTCACTTCATGACGAGTCTTGTTTTGGACCTGGGCCTCTAACTCTTCGACCAATAGGCGCCGCGCAAAAAATCGGTTCAACGCCTGGCTTCTCTCCCGGTTACAGCGCACCCTGATACCGGTCGGCCGATGCAAGATTGTGATGGACGTTCCTCGAAAACTCTCTTCGAGGTCTCTTTCGTGGCAACCCAGGGCATCCATCTTGCTCTGCAACGCCTTGGCTTTTCGTTCTGAGACAGGAAAAAGAATCACCAGCTAATGCCTTACCCTGAGCGCGACTATACAAATAGCAAGTCGGATTCACAGTACATGTTTCGACTATTTGGCATCAATATCGTCAAAATCCTGTGATGGTGTTTGTCCCATTCTAGACTAAGATTAACGCCGCCATGTCTTCTGAACTTCTCACGACAAATCGTAAGGCACTGACCATCAATCTGGATGAGCCTAAATATGGGACGTTCGCCGAAATCGGAGCGGGACAGGAGGTCGCTCGCCATTTTTTCCAGGCGGGAGGAGCGGCCGGCACAGTCGCAAAGTCGATCTCCGCGTATGACATGAAATTCAGCGACGCGATCTATGGCAAGTCCGCGCGCTACGTCTCCAAGGAGCGCCTTGGCCTGATGCTCGATCACGAGTATGAGTTGCTGTTGGAACGCCTCAAGGCCCTGCGGGGTGATAAGTCGGAGTTTTTCGTTTTTGCCAATACGGTCGCAGCCAGAAACTTCAAAGGTACGAATGAATGCCATGGATGGATGGGCATCCGTTTTGAGGGGCGGCCAAATTCACAGCCAAGCGATATTGTGATGCACGTTCGGATGTGGGACAAAGAAAACGTCCTGCAACAGCAGGCGTTGGGCGTCATCGGCGTCAATCTGATCTACGGCGCGTTTTATTATCTAACCGATCAGGACAAATTTATCCGATCTCTGGCCGATAATCTTACCCTGGAGCGCATCGAAGTCGACATGATCACCTTCAGCGGACCGCTGTTTGTGAACGTCGATAATCGGTTAATGAGCCTTAAGTTGGTTGAGTATGGGCTTACCAATGCCGTTTTGTTCAATCCGGATGGGGCCGTGATGCAACCGTCCGAAGTACTGCATAAAAAATCCATCGTCGTCGAACGCGGCAGTTTCCGTCCGGTTACCCTGGTAAACGACGATATGCTTAAATGCGCACTCGCTCAGTTCTTGCAGGAGCCGGCGGTTGTAGGGAGAGACGTGGTGGTCCTGATGGAGCTCACGATGCATAATTTGCTAGCTTCAGGGAATCTGGACCATGAAGATTTCCTGGCGAGAGTAGATACTCTCGCGGCCATTGGATACAATGTTCTGATCTCGAATTACTTTGAGTTCTTCCGGCTTACTTCATACTTCCGCCGTTTCACGAAGGAAATGGTTGGTGTGGTAATGGGTATCAATAACCTGCTCGAGATCTTCAACGAGAAGTACTACGACAACCTCGAGGGCGGTATTCTTGAAGCCGTGGGCCGGCTCTTTAAAGCGTCCACTAAGCTCTATGTGTACCCCATGAGGAAGAGCGCATACGACCGCTATTGTCTAAAGGCTGATTGTCCGACACCTGACCCGAGTGCGGCGGCGCTACCTGCAGATGTCTGGATTAATGCCACTAACTTGCAAGTCGCACTTAATCTGAGGAATCTTTACGCTCATCTCATGGAAAACCGTTACATTGCTCCTATCGTCGGTTTCGATGTTTCGGTTATGGACGTTTTTTCACGCGACGTTCTGGCTAAGATTCACGCAGGAGAAAGCGGTTGGGAGAGCGCGGTACCACCCAAAGTAGCCGCTCTAATCAAGGAGCGGCATCTATTCGGCTACCAAAAACCGTCCGCCCGAGAGCTCCATCCGGTTTAGTTTAGAGATGGAGCATCAGTAAGAATAAGTGTATAATTCTTTAGGAAGTTGCAGGTTGACATCAGTCTTGCTCCGATTGGTCAATCATCATTTCCTAAGCCGTAGCCAGGTAGTCCGACTACGCTTTAGTTGATGAACCCCCTAGAACAACGCATCGGATATAAGTTCCGAAACTCGCTGCTTTT
>JAFAIO010000155.1 GCA_019236675.1 Verrucomicrobiota bacterium | reverse complement strand
AGCTGGCGTCTTAACATCTTTCTTATTCCCTTCCTGCGGGGGCTCCGCCTCGCTTTCCGGTGGTGTAAAGTTTGGGTCCAATTCTTTTAGAATTTCGTTTCGAGTTCGTTCAATATCAACTTCAAGGCTCTTTAATACCCGTGCCGCCACGCCTTCACCTTCTCGAAGTAATCCGAGCAAGATATGTTCCGTCCCGACATAGGAATGATTCAGGGCCTTAGCTTCCTTGCCGGCGAGAGCGAGCACTTTTTTGACTCGAGGTGTGTATGGAATATTACCCACCATCTTCGTCTCAGGGTGAGATCCTACGTGCTTCTCGACCTCCATACGGACCGTCTCCAAATCCAACCCCATTTTTTGGAGAACGTTGACTGCGACGCCTTGGCCGAGCTTGATCAGCCCGAGCAGAAGATGCTCGGTACCGACGTAGTTGTGGTTGAACCGATCGGCTTCCTTGCGCGCAAGCGCCAACACTTGTTGCGCACGTGGAGTAAAATTATTCATCATTGCAATTCTGCGCGCCAGGTAGGCAAATTTTTGCCTATTGTCCCGGCGATTTAGTATTAGGCGGTCTAGGGAATTTTTTCAACCTCTCACGGACGATATCGGCTCGGAGGTGGTCCCGCTCCTCAGCCGCTAGCTTCTGTTGAGAAAGGTTCTGCAAATGTGCCGGTTGCGTGTCCATCAGGAGCTGGTTGATGATCGCCCGCCCTTCCTCCGGGAAAAACCCGAGATCAATCCCCAGCCTCAAAATCGAGATAAGATTCAGCGCCTCCTTCGACGAGATCGAATAAGCGTGGGTCAATATCCCGTACGCCCGGCCGATTTGATCCATTAACGTCGTACGCTTGGTTGCCAGCAGGCTTTCTCGCGCTTGCGTTTCTCTCTGGATCAAAGTCTCAATGACTTTCTGCAGCCGTTCAATGATTTGGTCTTCCTTCTCTCCCAGGGTGGTTTGGTTTGACACCTGGAAGAGATTCCCCATGGCCTCAGTGCCTTCCCCATAGAGTCCGCGAACGGCCAGACCGATCTTGTTCACCGAGTTGACCACTTGATTGATCTGTTCTCCTAGGACCAATCCGGGAAGATGTACCATCGCCGACGCCCGCATGCCGGTGCCGACATTGGTTGGGCAGGCTGTCAGATAGCCCAGCTCCTCATCAAAAGCGAAATCGAGCTGAGCCTCGAGGGCGGTGTCGATTTCGTCGATCATCTGGAAGGTCTTCTCCAGGTCCAATCCGCAGGTGATTGCCTGCATGCGGAGATGGTCTTCCTCGTTGATCATGATAGAGATTGTCTGCGGTGGGTTAATCACCACAGCACTCCCCATGCCCTTTGCCGCATGCTCCCGGCTGATCAAATGGCGTTCAACCAAAACTTGCTTTTCCGTTGCGGTCAGCTCGTTCAGTTGCTCGGAAAATCCATCTTTTATTGCCGGTAGCAGGTCGACTTCGGGTTTTATTTCTTCCAGAATTCGAACTCTTTCAGACTTCTTTGCCCAACCAGGGAAGGGAAGTTTCGCCAAATTCCGCGCGAGTCTGACCCGGCTGCTGATGACGATTGGGTGCCGGCTTCCGCCGGAGAGCCAATCGCCAGCCCTGGTCAGGATCGGATCAATCTTCATATCGGCTGCGATCTTCCTCCTTCCAGCTGCCGAATCTCGTCCCGCAGATTCGCAGCCTTCTCATAATCTTCCTTAGAAACAGCGTCTTCCAAATGTTTGCGCAACTCGTTAAGCCGATCGGTCCGCGCAAGATCGCGGTACAGCCTGGCTGGAATTTTACCCGTATGCTGTGTTCCTTTGTGCATTGCCTTGATTAACGATCCAAGGGCGTCAGAAAAGGTATTATAGCAGGTACTACACCCCAAGCGCCCAGTCTTTTTAAAATCGGCCTGGGTGAAACCACACACCGGGCAATGCTCGGTCTGGGTAACCTGTTCGACCTGCTGGTTTTCACCCAAACCCAAGAGGAGATCTGCCAGGGCGAACCCTGTGGGGTCGGCGACACCCTTCTCTTTCGAGCACGACTCGCACAGATTGATCTTCTTCATATTCCCATCCACGATCTGGGTAAGATAAACTGTCGCCGTATGAGTTTTGCAGACGTCGCAGATCATGCCTTTACTTTCTTATGATATCGCTCGCTTCCCAGCAACTTCTGTACGCACAACACTAATGATAGATCGGAGTGCCAGTCGAGCGTGTCAACCCACGGAACTCTTCCACTAACTTGAGCGTGATCGGTCCCGGGTGGCCATTGCCGATCGGTCGACGATCCAGTTGAACAGCCGCAATCACTTCTGCTGCGGTGCCGGTAAGAAAACATTCGTCTGCCACTAATATATCGTACCGTGTCAAGTCCTCTTCCTTAATCGGAATACCGCTCTTTTTGGCGAGTTCAAAGGCCACACCTCGGGTGACCCCGGCCAAAATCCCGGCGTTCACCGGCGGGGTCGAGATCACCCCATTTTTGACCACGAACAAGTTATCCCCGGTACATTCGGCGACATAGCCCTGTTCATTGAGCATAACCCCCTCAGCCGCACCAGCCTGCTGAGCTTCAATCTTTGCCAGGATGTTGTTTAAATAGTTCAAGGACTTGATCCTCGGGCTCAGCGCGGCCGGAGGGATCCGTCTCACCGAGCAGGTTGCCAGGGCCAGCCCTTTTTCATAGAGCGAGTCCGGGTAAAGGGCGATCGTCGCTGCAATGATGATGATACTGGGCCGGCGACAGCTGTCCGGGCTAAGCCCGAGCGAACCGACGCCTCGGGTCACGAGCAACCGGATGTAGCCGTCGTGGAGGTCATTTTGCCGGATCGTTTCGAGGGTCGCCTCGATCATCGCCGCCCGAGAGATCGGGATATCCAACGCGATAGCCTTGGCAGAATCCCAAAGCCGGTCAATGTGCTCGTCCAAACGGAATACTCTATCCTGGTAGAACCGGATCCCTTCGAACACACCATCTCCATAAAGTAGGCCATGATCAAAAACGGAGATCTTGGCCTCGGATTGTTCGTAAAATGTGCCGTCGATATAGATTTTGAGGTTCATATCACTTGGGGGTATGAGGGGTAGGAGGGAGACTGAAAGATGGAGGTGATTGGTGAAGGGTGCGCCCCCGTTCCCGGCGTTTATCGGTGTTCCCGGCGATGTCGGCGATGTGCACGTTCATAGTGTTAATCTACGAGATGGCCATCGCGAATGTGGACCACACGATCACCGCGAGCAGCCAGACCCTGGTCATGGGTTACGACCACTAGAGTTTTCTGTTTCTCACGGACCAATCCTGCCAACAGTTCCATGATCGCTTCTCCGTTTGTTGTATCGAGGTTGCCCGTGGGTTCATCAGCAAAAACAATGGCTGGATCATTAATCAAGGCTCGCGCGATAGCGACCCGTTGTTGTTCGCCGCCCGAAAGCTCACTGGGCAAATGTTGCATGCGATCGGCTAGGCCGACTCTCTCCAATAGCGACTGGGCGATCCCAGGATCCGGCCGATGGCGAATCAGTGACGGTAACAGCGTGTTTTCTAAGGCGGTCAACTCCGGTAACAGAAAGTAACCTTGAAAAACGAATCCCATCCGCTGGTTGCGAATCTTGGCGTCTTTACCCGCACCGCCGCCGTAGAGTTTATGGTCTTCAAACATGACCTCGCCCGATTCAGGACGCTCCAATCCGGCCAATGTGTATAGCAGCGTGGTCTTGCCAGCCCCGGACGCGCCACATAAAAACACCGACTCGCCTTTATTGATATCGAGATCGATTCCCCTGAGAACCTCGACCTTCCGGCTACCGATCTTGAACGATCGATAGATGTTACGGGCGGTAAGTTGGGCTCGTGTGTTCACTCGATGGTAAGGTCGATAGCGGAGAGTTGCCGCATACCTTCAAATAGCACAATCGCGACGGCGGTGGCGAGATTCAAACTGCGAGCTTCGGAGTGCATCGGGATCCGAAAAGCGTCTTCGGCGTGTCGAGCCAATAAGCTGGCAGGCAGTCCCTTCGTTTCTCGGCCAAAAATCAGATAATCTTTTGATAGGAATCGGATTTCCCAGTACGGCTTCTTCGCTTTTGTGGAGAAAAAGAATCGGCGCGCGGACGGTTTGATCTTGAGCTCGAACTCTTCCAAATTCTCCCAAAGCTTAATGTCAACTTTCTTCCAGTAGTCCATCCCAGCCCGACGAAGCTGCCGGTCGTCGGTGGAGAACCCGAGAGGTTTTACCAAGTGCAGGGTGCTGCCGGTTGCCAACGCGAGACGGGCTACATTTCCCGTGTTTGGCGGAATCTCAGGCTCGACTAGAACTAGGTTAAACATAAAACAAAAAAAGCGCCTCAAGGATCGAGGCGCTTTTTCCGTCGGGAGGGAAACTGTT
>JAFAIO010000024.1 GCA_019236675.1 Verrucomicrobiota bacterium | reverse complement strand
GTGGCCACCCCATTGATCTGGCCAAACTGCCTAAGGACGACCCACAGACCTATGCTATGCTTTGCGCCGCCGATACCGTGGGCGTGTTTCAGGTGGAAAGCCGCGCGCAAATGGCAACGCTGCCCCGAATGAAACCGCGCCGGTTTTACGATCTCGTCATCGAGGTAGCCATTATCCGACCAGGACCGATCCAAGGTCATTTGATGCATCCTTACTTAGCCAGGCGCGAAGGTTCCGAGGAAATCACTTATTTGGATGAACGGTTAGTTCCAGTTCTCGAACGGACCTTGGGGGTTCCTCTTTTCCAGGAACAGATGCTCAAAATTGCCATGGTCATGGCTAACTTCACCGGCAATGAAGCGGAAGAATTGCGCCGGGCTTTAAGCTTTCATCGCTCTCAAGAACGGATGCAGCGGGTCGCGCAAAAGCTTCGCCAGGCATTAGCTGCAAATCAGGTAAGTGAGGAAGTCGCTGAAAAAATCTTGGCTGCTATCTCTTCATTTGCGCTTTATGGGTTTCCGGAATCGCACGCTATCAGTTTTGCTTTGATCGCTTACGCCAGCTCCTGGCTGAAAGTACATAGACCGGCTGAGTTCTATGTTAGCTTGCTGAACAATCAACCCATGGGTTTTTATGCTCCGGCTACTCTCATAAAGGATGCGCAAAGACATCAGCTTCGAGTTCTACCAGTATCAGCGACGGAATCCGATTGGTTCTGCACCGTGATATCAGATAAAATTATCCGGCTTGGTTTTTGTTTAAGTCGAGGACTTAGTAACACGAACGTTCAACAAATGATCAATGAGCGCCAACGCCAGCCGTTCCGTGATCTAGTTGATTTCAGAAAACGCACCTATTTTGATCGCGATGAGCTAAGGATTCTAGCCACCTCCGGCGCTCTGAATCCTTTGGCCAACCATCGGCGCCATGCTCTCTGGCTAGTTGAAGCTCCTCATTATCAAGGTGAGCTATTTACTCAATTGGATGAGCCATCCGATCCTTTGCCGCAAATGGAACAAGTAGAACGTTTAACCGCTGACTTTTCTACCATGCGTTTAACGGTCGGCCCGCATCCCCTTGCCTATTTACGTCCCTCATTGCCGGATAACATCTGGCGGAGTATCGATCTTCCTCAGGCAAGTGATGGTACCTTATTACGAGTTGCCGGTATCGCTATCTGCAGACAACGCCCCGGTACGGCAAAAGGTTTTGTTTTTCTCAGCTTGGAAGACGAGGCCGGCATTAGTAATGTGATCGTTACTCCCAATATGTTCGAACGCTATCGCCTGATTATCACCCAGGAGAGTTTTTTACTAGTGGAAGGAATTCTACAAACCCGTCAGGGGGTAATTCATGTTCGAGCACAGAACATAGAACGTTTACCGACCTTTGCGCTAGAGACTCCGAATTCGCACGATTTTGGGTAGGCTAACGGGCTGACATTAGACGCAGAGTTTACCCCGAAGGCTTTCCGGGGCTAACAGACTTTAGGCTAGTCTCACGCCCACGGAATGCGACGCCTAGGCCAGCTCCAATTTGGTGGGGCGAGACCGAATCACCTGAACGCGTTCTCGAAGCGATTGGTATACTACCTTTGAAAAATACTGCTACGCCTTAACGCGCGCCGAGCCGTAACCGAGCGCTGGGCCACGCGCGAGGAATTCGAAAACGGCTCCGTAGGAGTCAGATCTTTATAGCTCCCGGCTTTAAAAAACGGAGGTAGCTCCGTAGGAGCGCCATCTCATTTGGGAGCTGGGCTAGCCGTGAGAAGCGCTCGTCGATGTCGCTCCTAACGGAGCTCATGGTGTATTGGATTGCGGTAGCTATAAAGATCTTGCTCCTAAGGAGCTAATCTTCCGTTCTGTTTGAATCAGCCGCCGAGAACAGGCTCACCTTTTTCAATTCTGCTGCCTCTGGACTAGTCTAAAGCCTATCAGCGCCTAATTCCGTCGAAAGCGACTGCGCCTTGTAAATGACGCCCTTCGCCTCAAACAACTTCCACTATTCCCTCTTGTCGGCAGCATACTCCTTACATTAGCTCTGCTGGTGGCGCGCGGTCCTAATGCAATAGCTGTCCCATCCACCGTCTGAGGTGAGATCCGTTTGCCGGATAGAACTTTAGCCAGCGTCCAATGCTTTCCCGCCCTCCGTCCTTTTCCAATAAACGCTTCCGCCCCGGCCAGTTTCCTTAGAAGATCAGACAGCAACGTGCGGGTTCCTGCTGCTCGCTCCTTCCAGTCGGAAGGCAAGCTCATCCAAACAAGGGCCAGCTTGGCGTACACCGGTTCTGCTTCCGTGTATTTACCCAGTTCGTAATAAATATCGGCCAGCAAGCAGGACCACTGCCATAACGACACGGCGTCTTCCTGCAGACGCGCGCAGGTCAGCCAATAACTAAACTTCCGGTGTGTTCCGCGGTATCCACAAATCTCAAGGGCACGCCAACAAACTTGTTCTGCGCTTGAGTATCTGCCGGAAGAAAATTCCGTATCGTACGCCCTTCGCAGCTCGATGAGCTTCGTATTTTCCATCTTGGACCTCCTCTGAATGCACTTATGACAGGTAAGCTCGCTTGTTAGCGTTCACACATTAGAGATGATGTTCCTAGCTAAATATACTCGCGGATAATGCATTGATAGCGGATTCGGCGGCTGAAGAGAAGGGCCGATTTCGCGAAGGTGCATGAAGCACTTTACGAATACCTACAATCGCTATGGAAAATATATCCCTTATCGAATGTAGGGATTATATATCTTATACGAAAAGCCGGGAAATGTCGGCCGCGGGTTAACCGCTCGGTTACAACTCGATCCCAGCCAGGCAGATGTACTTGATGGCCATGTAATCATCTAGACCATACTTCGAGCCTTCACGGCCGTACCCGGATTCTTTTACCCCACCGAAGGGCGCCATCACGTTCGAGATCAGCCCGGTGTTCACGCCGACCATGCCAAAATCGAGAGCCTCGGCGACACGCCAGATTCGACCGAGGTCGCGGCCGTAGAAATAGCTCGCTAAGCCGTATGGTGTGCTATTAGCCAACCGGACTGCTTCACTCTCGTCTTCAAATGAATAGAGCGGGGCAACCGGAGCGAAGATCTCCTCCTGGAAAAAGCGCATTTTCGGCGTGGCCCTGGTGATCACGGTTGGCTCAAAAAACAGGTGGCCCAAGGAGTGTGGCCGTCCCCCGATGGTTACCTCAGCGCCTTTCTCGGTCGCGTCAGCGATAAAGGATTGGGTCTTATCGACGGCTTCTTGGCTGATTAAAGGGCCGATATCGACACCGGGCTCGAAGCCGCTGCCTACCTTTAACCTCGCCACCTGTTTCGAAAATTTGTCCGTAAACTCATCGAACACGCGGCTGTGAACGAGGAATCGGTTCGTGCAGATACAGGTTTGACCGGCATTCCGGTATTTGGCCACGATCGCTCCCTGTACCGCTTTGTCCACGTCCGCGTCAGCAAACACAATGAAAGGGGCATTGCCGCCCAGTTCCATCGTGACTTTCTTCAAGGTATCGGCGCTTTGTTTTACGATTAGCTTCCCAACCGGAGTTGACCCGGTAAACGTTACTTTCCGGACATCCGGGTTGCCGGTCAGCTCTTTGCCGATGGCAATCTCGTCCCCGGTTAGAACGTTCACGGTTCCTGGAGGAAATCCGGCTTCTTCAGCCAATGCTGCCAGGGCTAAAGCGCTTAAGGGAGTCTCAGTAGCCGGCTTAATCACGATGGTGCATCCGGCCGCCAGTGCGGGTCCTGCTTTTCGGGTGATCATGGCCAACGGGAAATTCCATGGCGTGATCGCCGAGCACACACCCACGCCCTGCTTAATCACGACGATCCGCTGGTCAGGATTCGCATTGGGAATGACGTCGCCATAGATGCGCTTCGCTTCCTCTGCGTACCACTCGACATAGGCGGCGGCGTAGGCAGCCTCTCCTTCCGCTTCTTTTAAGGGCTTACCGCTCTCGGCCGTGGTCAGCTTAGCTAAATCGCTGGCATTAGCCGTCATCAAATCAAACCACTTTCTCAGTAGTGCCGAGCGCTGAACCGGAGTCTTTGCTCTCCAGCCCGGCAGCGCCTGATGAGCTTGATCGATCGCCTCTTTAGTTTCTTCGGTTCCAAAGAAAGGAACCCCGGCGATCCGTTCACCGGTAGCCTTGTCGTCGACGTCAACTGACTTGTCTCCTTTGACCCAACGACCACCGACAAAGCTTTGTTCCCGTAGAAGATCCGGTTTGTTTAACGTCTCGATAGGATTCATAGCAAAAGTCTCTTTTTACCCCGTGTGCTACTCAAAGGCCGATTGCGGCGAGAAGCAAACGGTTACGCCCGGGAAGGAGCAATGCCAGTTTGGTGGGGCGAGGCTCCCGAATCACCGGAAGGTGCGCGCGA
>JAFAIO010000011.1 GCA_019236675.1 Verrucomicrobiota bacterium | reverse complement strand
AAGTATGCTCGAGCAGGGGCAAGGATTCTGGCGTGATCGCCGCTGCGTCGCGTAACCCTTCATCCAATCGCTGGCCGCTTTTTTGATCCAGTTCGAATTGAAGGCCGGCAGCTTCTGCGGGCAGCCGGATCATGTTGCCGATCTCATGGGCCGTGGGGGGGCGCAAATCGACCTTTCCGCTGGGTCGAGTCAATTCGGTTAGTTCAGAGAACGCTTGATAAGATGAATAAAAATCGCTGCGCAGAGTTGCTAGTACGAAAACACGCCCGCTTTGCACCAACCCAGCGATCGCCGAGACATATTTTTCCTGAATCTCGCTTGAAAATCCGCTGGTGAATAATTCTTCCAGCTGGTCGACCACTAACGCCAGCCGAGCCTTGGGTAGTTCGGGTTCTTCCGCCGGGGGACGTGGGACAATGACTCCCGATACCGTCGTGGCGCCCTTGCTCCGCGATTTCTCCTCTTTCCCCCGCAAATACATAGCCCGTTGCAGCTTCCACTCTCTGGCGGCGTTATCGAGCGCATCCCGAACCCGGAGAGCAACGGCTTCCGGGTGATTACGCAGCTCGGCGGCTAAGTCCAGCACAACGTCAAGCGATTCCGGATTTTCCAAGCCGGGTAAGGCAGCAGAATCGAGCAAAGCATTTGCCAGTGCATCGAAGCAATCGCCGCCGCTGCCGCCGCCTCCAGGCCGAGTCACCGCGCGCCGCCAGAGTCCGATCCCTTCGATTGTGCCCGGCTGGATTAACTGTGGGAGAACTCCTGCTCGCACCAAAGAACTTTTTCCTGACCCGCTCCCGCCGACGATAAGCACAAAAGGACGCCAAACTTTCCGTTGCTGTTCCAAGGCTTCCAAGACCTCGCCGATGGCTTTGCTCCTTCCAAAGAAGATCGGTGCGTGCTCGAAATCGAAAACCTTCAGTCCACGAAATGGACTCGATTTCCATCGCGGCGTTCTTCTTTCCCGGAGCTCTCGGCCGCCGTCCTGTTTGAGCTGGTCGGCTAGAAAATCTCGAAAATGGCCTCGGAACAGTTCCTCAAATTCTTCTAACGTCTTGTATCGATAAAAGTCAGTCGCTCCAACTTGCTTGTCTTCCCAGTCCGCCAAAAGGTCGCGCTCCGATTCAGGTTGTTCTGCGATGACTTTACTTTCTTCTCCAGACTCTAACGAAAGCTCCAGCTTTGACTTGTTGCGATAGACTCGCAGAATCGGCAGACCATGGTTTCTACTGGCGTGTTCGGCCGCCCAGGCGATTTCATATTCTGTGCCCGAAGCCGGCATCCTGCCATCTGGCAATCTTAAGTCAGGGTGAACGGGTAGACCCGCTTGATTTTCTAAAAGGCAAATCACCAAATCAAAGTTTCCCGGGTCCGGGAGTCGCGTGACTTCGTCCTGCCCGGGGTAGTCCCAAAATTGGAGGCCAAGCGCGAATTCCGAGTATTCTTGGTCTTCGGCTCTTTCGCTTCCGTGATTCTCCGAAAGGGGATCAACCTCGGAAAGACGTTCAAACTGGGAACTGGATTCAGACACTGGTAGATCGAGCTCATCGGCAATCGCCCGAACGATTCGGTTGGCCAGATTTCGCTCGCTCTGGACATCGCTAGTCGAAGAGACAAAAACTCTGATTGTTTTCCCGATCAACTGCCCCGTTTCGATGGCGCTGGTGAGCGTTGGCAGCACCTTTGATAGCTCGGCCGGGGTTTGAAACCTTCTGGCCGGGTCTTTCCTGAGCAAAATCTCAACCAACGCAACCACCGGCTGGGAAACCCCTTGAAGTTTTTCTAACGGCAGAGGGCTGTTCAAGTGCTGGTGCATCACCGCACTCGGAACTCCCCGAAACGGCGGTTGGCCGGTCAGCATTTGCCAGAGTGTGATCCCGAGTGAATACAGGTCAGAACGGATATCGACATCGGCGCCTGTGAATTGTTCCGGGCTAGCAAACTCAGGCGTTCCGACAAAAGCTCCGAGAATCGATATTTCCTGAGATTCCGACTCAGCAAGCGTCTTGGCCAGGCCCAGATCGATAATCTTTACGGAGACAGCGCCACCGGCCGCGGAGCTGACCATGATATTGGTCGGTTTGATATCGCGATGAACCAGACCCTGTTTATGGATCGCGTCTAATCCCGCCGCGACCTGCGCGACGATTTGCAATGCTAGGTTAGGGTCGAGGCGTTCAGAGCGCTTGATGAGACTCCCCAGAGTCTCTCCCTCGACAAACTCCATCGCGTAGAAATAGTTTTCCTGACTCGTGCCGAGTTGGAAAACCCCGGCAACATTTGGATGGCGAACACTGCCGGCCGCTCGGGCTTCTCGCAAAAATCGGGGTCGGACGGCTTGGTCGGCAAGGTAACGCGGGCTGATAACCTTGAGAGCAGCGAACCGGCGCAGGTCGACATCCAGGGCCTTGTAGGTAATTCCCATGGCGCCGCGGCCTAACTCAAACAGCGATCCGTCTTCGTGCCGCAAAATTTCATAATGCCCAAACCGGGTTATCGGGGGCTCGGATGATTCAGTGGCAGCTTCTTCGTCGCCCTCAAGTGCACCCCGAAATGCGCAGACCGGACAAAATTCGGCCTGTGGAGCAAGGGTGGTGCCGCCAGTGCGGCAGATACGAGTTCTTTCAGCGCTCATGGCCTGAGCCGGCCCTCTGACGCAATCAATGCGTCGCAAAGTGAACGAATCTCGTCGTCAATCTCACTGGGATCCGTGACCGTTTGCGCCACTGCCGCTCGCAGTATTTCAGAGTAGCGTTTCCGAAAACGATGAATGAGTGTCTTCACGCCGGCGCCACTGACCTTCAATTCTTTGGCGACAAGTTCGTAACTGGGCGCATCTGCTACTGCGCTTAGGTCGAGGAAGGGTCTCAGTGTACCGAAAATGATCCCTTTTCCCTGAGCGGAATACTCTGCTTTCAATTGTTCGATGGCCTGCCTCAAAAGCGTGACTGCCCAATTCGCATCAAAAATCTTTTCAGCTGTCAGCAAGTCGGCGGGTTCTCGACTGTAACGGTCCTCACCATCACTGAAATCGACCGAGACAAATTCAATTTTTCCACCTCGCTTGATGGCGTTTTCGCGCTGGTATTCGTTCGAAAGATAATTCTTTAAAGAGGCTAACAAGAAAGAGCGGAATTTTCCCTTCGTGGGCGTGGCTCGTTGCAGGGTCTTGTGATCAAAGATAAAGAGGAAAAAGCCCTGGGTCAGATCCCTGGCATCTTCGTCATTGTATCCGCGCCTTCGAATAAAAGCGTACAGCGGATACCAATAAAGCTGGCAAAACTCCTCGCGGGCGCGATCTGAACCTGGGGCTTGGCTTTGGGCTGAGAGTAAAACGGCACTCCAACGGGTGGTCATGAATTGACCACCTTTCCCGGCACCAGAATCATCACTGGGTGTCAAAGGCTCTCCGCTCCGTCTACCGGGCTAAAACCTTACCAGAAGTACGGCCGTTGGGAAGAGGTCATTTGTAAATCCTGCTAGGAAAAACGGATTCCGCGCCATCGAATCAGCGGCAGCTTATCCTTGCCGGATCCAAAATTCTGAAACTTTGGCTCCTGAAATCTTTTGTAGCTCGTCTGGGGTCAGGAACCCGGCCCCCAGACAAAATCCACTATGAACACGACTAACCTACAATTGCCAGCTCGGCCGGCCAAATGTTTACTTTTACCCGGTGCCGGTCCTCCGCGGGGTGCGGGACATCGCATACTCCTTATTGCAGACCGCTGCCGTCGATGTTGGTACACGTTCTTTCGAGCCCTGCGAGCAGTTCTTTCCGCAGTACTCGATTGTACCGCTTATGAACAAGTCTCCTTGGGTCGAGAAGTCTCAGTAGTATTTACTTCACAAGGGCCGGCGGTCTATCGATACGGGCGGAACAACACCGTCGACTCAGTTTCTGCAACGCGGCGGACGAATCGGACCGCTTAATTTCGAAAGGGGTCATGAAGTCGAGCTGAGCGGCTTTCTGCCATACCAATGGCAAGATGCGTCTGATTAACAGTGCGGTAACTCAGAATGAAACTTTGGGAGCCGAAATACTAAGTACCGGGTGAAGCCGGTGATCGGCCAACAACAAAAAACTAAACTAGAAATAACATGTTTACTACTACCCTCAATTTCGCACCGGACCATCCGTTGCTTCGTCCGAAGCCGGTGGAAGAGCGTTTAACTGAGCAAAAAGAACGAACAGATGGAGCCATCCAGCCGGAAACCCGGCTTTGGAAACTGACGGCGAAGGCGGCCCAGCCGAAGATGGTTTGGGGTGAGCTACTGGTCCTGTCGGTGTTTTTAGCCGTAGCCGTCTCTGCCACTATGGTTAGTGTCCAGGAACTATCTCGTCTGATGAGGTCCAATGCTATCGAGCATGTCGCTGCTAGGGCGCTGTATGGCTCCAAGTAAAGGTGAGAAGTGAGAGGTGAGAGGTGATTGGTGAGAAGTGATTGGTGGTGTGGGGTGCGCATCAAAGAGTACCGAGCACGCCAATCACCCGTCACTAAGGACAAATCACAAGGACATCTAACCTCTCACGAATCACCTCTCACTTCTCACCAGCGAGTTCGACGGTATCGTCGAACTTGCTGTAATCGACGGTGTACCGGCCGCGGGCGTCTTCCACATAGATCTCTGCGAATTGCCGGTTCCAGGCGATCTGCTCGTAAATATATTCCGTCTGAGTTTGTACCGGGGCTTGAATGACTGGGTCAACGCAAACAATCGATGCTAACATCCGGCTGTCCGTTAGTTTCAAGTCTTCCGCGGTTAGTCCGTGCAAGGGACTGGCTTCATCGATTACATGCCGGACAGTCAGCGCGGCCGGAAAACTAATCAGGTGATCGAATTGTAGCCGTAACGGATAAAAACGCCGGACATCCTCGCCTTCCTTGGTTAGCTCGCTGCGCATTAAGAGTAGTCGAAAGTCGGCTTCGATCATCGCGTGGTGCCGCAGGTTCGCCAATCGAATCATTAGAGTCGGAACCCCGTCAAACGGCGCAATCACAGCGACGTTGCTGAACATGATTCGAGCTGTGGGCCGGGAGAAGCGGACAAAGATCAATCCGGTTAAAACGGCTAAACCAAAAAGGCCGACCAGGATCTCGAGCGTGGCCACGCAATGTCCATAGAGCGTGGCTGGATAAGCGTGTCCGTATCCGACCGTCGCCAACGTTTCTACACTGAAGAAAAAATGGTCAGTGAATGATCCCGGAACCAGTTCGGCGATGCAGTTGCCACCCAGGAGATACAGGACGGCGAAAAGCAGATTAATACAAAGGTAGATCCCAAGGATCATACCGGCGAACTGGGGCCAGGTTAGCGTCAAAACCAGGTGATAAATGTCACGCCAGTCATACTTTCTGGCATTCAACTTGATGAATTCGCGGTGTCCAGCTTGGACTTTGACAGCGGGAGAGGGTCGTTTCATGAATTACTCCGTTAAAGCAGCAATGCTTCTCCCGGAGCGGCCCTGCTGGCAAGTGAGAGGTGATGGAGGTGAAAGGTGAGAAGTGAGAAGTGAGAAGTGATTGGTGATTGGTGATTCGTGATTCGTGATTCGTGATTCGTGATTCGTGATTGGTGGAGCGGGAAAAGGCACAAAAACCGCAAAAGCCAACAAGCCAGCGTGGAGCCTCGTTGAACAGAGACTTGGCTCAGGCAGCCAACTCGTCCGACGGAGTCCGGCGGCTGCCGGACGGAGATGGGCGCAAGTCGGAAGCAATCAAGAGGCGCCCTCGTTGACGGCCGATGGACCGTTCGAGATATACCCTTGATCAGCGCCCGAAAAAGGTCTTCCGCCTTCGTCCCGCGAATGCGGGACTACGGCGGAAAGTCAAAAACCAAACTGTATCTGTAGAACGGATTCTAAAGACTAACGATTGGCAATTGCATTTCGGACCTGGTGAGCCCGGTAGTCAATCGTTCGTCCGGCTGTCCTCACCACATTTCCCGCGGTGTTAGCAGCGTTTCTGACTTGTCTTGCTGTCCAATTCAATGGTCCCTCTGAAATCGGCCCTGCGTTCGCCTGGGAAGCTACGTAAGGCGACAGCAGCGCGACCGCTAGTATCGCACATATCTTCTTCATATATGTTTTTGACGGGTTCGCTGGGGACCTTGTTCATGGATTTGTGGTCCCCAAAAAGGACCTCGAAAGACCCACCCGATCGAGTAGTACCGGGCTGGAGTGATGGAGTGGTGGAGGCTGGGCCAGACGTTACAAAGGCGCCTTGGCTGAGAATCCAACCTGCGTTTCCTTTGTTGGCTCCTGTTTTAAGAGTCTCTCTGTGTGACCTTTGTGATCCTCTGTGCATTGGTTCTATCTGCGTGAATCCGCCTCCGCAAGGCCTACGGCGCGACAGATCCCGCGTTCATCTGCGGTTGATTTTGTTTTCTTTGCGTACATTCGTCGCCTGTCGCGCAGGAGGCTCTGCGGAGGCGGATCCATTCGCGGTCCCCTTTGCGTCTTGGCGTCTTTGCGTGAGATTCCTCTTCGTGGATAACCCCTTCTCTGAACGCCGGAATCGTATCGCCAGTGCTCTTGGTCTCACAAATGAACTGCTGCTGATCGGAGCCGGACACCCGATCGCGCTGCCCGAAAACACAGACCAAACGTATCCTTTTCGTTCGCATTCGGAATACTTCTATCTGACAGGGAGCAATTCGCCTGGCGGTGTTCTGGCTTTCGACCCGAAAGACGGCGCTGATGGTTGGGTGTCGTTTGTCCCTGAAATTACCGATGCCGAAAGAACTTGGGAAGGACTTGTGCAGCCCGAGGGCACCCCAATCACAGCGCTGGAACCCTGGTTGACCAATCGTCGTGGACGGCCGCTGGTGCTCTTAGGTGAGCCGATTCGAGGTGTTGCGCCTGATCCAACGTTGAGCGGTCCCGCTCGCGAAAAATTTCGGCACGCTCGCCGGGCAAAAGATGCAGTCGAAATTGATACCTTAAACCGAGCGGCTCGAGCAACTGCCGCCGGTTTTTCTGCGCTCCGCCAAGCGATTCGCCCCGGCGTGACGGAGCGCCAACTTCAAATCGAGCTCGAAACCGTTTTTTTTCGAGCCGGCGCGGATCGGACCGGTTACGAGACCATCATCGGCACCGGATCCAACTCCGCGATCCTGCATTTCCTACCATCGAACCGGACCACCATGACCGGCGATCTACTCCTGGTCGATGCGGGCGCGGAAGTAGGTCGTTATGTG
>JAFAIO010000559.1 GCA_019236675.1 Verrucomicrobiota bacterium | reverse complement strand
GCCCGCATTTCTCACGTCCCCGTGAGAAATGCGCACTAGCTAGAGCTTCTCCGAAAAAGGGTAACGGATTTTCAAGTTTGAACTGGTGAGTGGTGCGGAAGGCTAATTTTTTTGTAGCGCCGCACCTTGATGCTTTGGATCACTTAGGTTTCTGATCGACAATCAACTTCCGCGCGCTCTCGCAAAACTACTCCAAAATCTGGGTCACCACGCGGTGCACGTCCTCGACGTCGAACTTGCTCGAGTCAATGACTTGGCGATCTGGATAGCACTCAAGATTATCGTATTGCGGGCACGCAGCAACCCAAACGGCCTAGCGGGCTTGGACCAAAGTCCAATAGAATCTGACTTAGTCCCGCGCTTATATGGGCGATCTTTAAAACTAAGATATAACGTTTCTTCGGAAACAACAAACAACAAGCAAAAAAAGAGAACTAAAGAAAAACAATATATATGGCAGTAGACATGTTCATGAAGATCGACACGGTCGATGGAGAGGCACAGGATTCCAAGCACAAGAAGGAGATCGATGTCCTTTCCTGGTCGTGGGGTATGAGCAACAGCGGCTCGGCTCACAATGGCAGCGGGGCTGGAGCGGGAAAGGCCAGTGTTCACGACCTGACTTTCACGAAATGGGTGGACACCGCGACGCCGAAACTGGCGCTGGCGTGCTGCTCCGGAAAACATTTTAAGGATGCCACACTGATCATTCGGAAAGCCGGCGATAAGCCAGTGGAGTACGTCAAGATCAAAATGGAAACGGTTTTGATTACTTCGGTTTCGACGGGGGGTTCTGGAGGTCAAGACAGGTTGCAGGAGCATGTCACGCTGAACTTTGCCAAGGTGAATCTGGATTATGTTCCGCAAGACGACAAAGGAGCAGCGGGTACGGCGATACCAATGAGTTGGGATATCGCTAGCAATACGCAAAATTAGAGGGGCATGCGTGCATGTCTTGGTTTTCGCAAAGCAAATAAGTAACTGAAAGATGGAAAAGATATCCCGCCCAACTCTTCCTGGGCCCAAAAAGCGATTTTTAAGGAGGCTAGAACATGTCAAGTAATATCCGGGAGCGTGCGAAAAAAATTTTGTCCGTCGTTCCTCCGCTTGGAGAGCAGATCAATTCAAACGGCGCTACTGCTGAGCTTTTCAAACAGCTAACCAACAAAACGCAGGCTCAACTCGAAGAAAATTGGAACGCCGGGGGAAAAATGACCACATGCAACGAGTTCGTGGGCTGGTTCGGAACCCAGCTTGGCTCCACGAAATACCTCGGGCGTTTTGACATCGAGGCGGAGCTAACAAGGATGAAAAAGGGGCAGGCCTGGGTGTCTGCTACAAGCGGTGCGCGGCCGAAGTACGGCGATATTTTCCGTCCGAAGAAGTTCCACATGGGTATCTCGCTCGATTTCGAAGGCGATAAGTGGAATACGGTTGAGTCCGGTCAGGGAGGTCGCCAACAAGGGTACGACATCATCAAAAGGAAGCGGACCATCTGGGATGCCAACGCGCTGCAGGGCTGGGTCGACCTCGAACTCTATTTCGGCGCCTCCGCTCCAATCGGCCCCGTCCCTGATTGGCTGCTCGGATGGTGGAAGGTCACCTGGCAGGGCCGGTTATACTACTATTACTTTGACCGTGGTGGCGATGCGCAATGGACCCAGACCTTACCACAGAACACCGGGCACCCTCCAACCGCCGCAAAGGACACAGGAAAGGTCGTGGTCGAGTCCCTCAATGCCATAACCATTCGCTGGCCCGCCACGGGCGCGGTGGAAAAACTGGTCAAAGCGCCCGTCGCCACCGGACAAATGAGTGGCACGTGGAACGATAGGCAACCACTCACCGCTGTTAAAATGTGAGCGGTTGTCGTTGTTGGGGGGTGGTCAGGTTCGGGAAGATCCAAAGATGTTTCCGGGGGGAATGGGGGGTCGCGTCTATACAAAGCACAGAAAAAGAATGTATCTGGCGACCAAAGTCATCTGTGAACTTAACACTTTATATACACTTTAATTGTGTGTTTTGTGTAGACGCGACCCCATTTCCTTTTGCCTAACAGATTAGTTTCAGCTTATTTTTCGCAAATTCTGACTCAGTAGTGAACCATTATGGACCGTAGTGTGCCTTTGTGTGCCGCCAGGCGTTGCGCTTCGCGACGGACACATGGAGTTTTATGTGGCGCTTCGGTCGAACATAGGACGTTTTTTGCCAATTTGATCCGAACAACTACGTCGGCGGGGTTCCTCGTGCACCATGCCAGAACCGCTTAATCACGATCACGCCTGCGGCATTGTCTGGTTGATAGAAAATCAGAATGGCATCTTCCACCAGTACACGATCTTCTTCTGTTCCTTTGACCCTTTTGCCGAGGAAAGGAAAGCGTTTTAGCAGTTCTGCCTTCTCAACCAAGCTCAGACCAAACCGCTCAGCAGCAGCTGGATTGTCGCGGGCAATGTACGCGACGATCTCCCGCAGATCTCGAGCCGCCTGGGAGGTTAATCGGAGCTGGAATTCGCCCATTGACGGATCCGTTCCTTTATCTCTTCCGCGGTGTAAATGCGCTCCGTCTGCGCAGAACGAGTGCCTTCCTCGATCGCATCAAGCATCTCGGAAGTCGGTTCGAAGCTTGGAGCTCCGTCCAATGTCTCAATCTGTTGATAGATCGTTCGGCGTTCTTCTGGCGTCAGCTTCGGCAACTCCTCGATAATCTCAGCTAAACTCATTCGTGAACTCAATATATACTGGTTTGTGTCATTGGCTACGCACGTCTCGACTTTATGACTTTGCCTACCGTTCAGATCTCCGGTAACGCCGCCGCCGCTCCTTCCAGGGCTTCCCGGCCAACGTGCGTGTACAGAGCACTCATTTGCTCTGAGTCATGACCGACCAACTCTTGAACAACCGCCTGCGGAATTTCGGCGTCTTTGAGCAGGCTGACAGCGGTATGCCGCAATGAATGGAAACTAAGCTGACTCGAAGCGCGTTTAGCTGCTCTACCGATCCCCCTGCTCTGGTGATTCTGTTTAGCCCGAAGGCCGCGCCTGGGCCGACAGATCGACAAACCAATTCGAAACACTGTTGGCTCTGCCTTGGCTCTGAACCGCTTCGAAAGCTCTTGGGTGAATCGGCGCGGCTGCCAGCTCGCCACCGCGTAGAGACAGCAGATGTTGACGCAGAGGCGCTGACATGGGGATTGTGAGTCGTTTGCCAGTCTTCCTTGTAACCAGTCGGATCTCTTTCCGGTCTAGATCCACATTTTCCCAGGTCAGCAGGGACAGGTCAGCGAGGCGTTGACCGGTGTACAGGCCGAACCGGATCAGGCTCTGCCATTCCGGGTCTGCAACCCCCATCACCGCCTGGAGTTCGCAAATTGTAAAAGGCCTGCGGGCCTCTTTTGAGCTATCCCTGATGGCATCGACGTGTTCTGCCGGGTTCTCGAGGAGATACCCGTCCCGGTGCGCGCTCTTAAAGAACATTCGCACAATTTTGACGTACCGACCGCGAGACGGAGATGAACCGCTTGGCCGACATCGCGACCGAAATCCTTTACAATGACGGTGAATTCGGCATGAATGGTTTGCGCCAAAACTCTAAGACCAACGCGAACATGGTGTCGCTGCACAAGGTCGGTTCGCGCAAACATGCAAACCATGAATAACGCCTCCAAAGGGCATGATTATCTCTCGTAGCGAAAGAAGAACATTCATTTTTCAAGCAGGACAGCTCTGTGCGCTGCCTCCGCTTTCATTTTGGCGTTACGTTCTTTGCGTTCTCCCAAGGCCGAGGTTCGACGACCGTGTGTCGCTTGATTTCGCGTACATCTTCGTCAAGCTGGCGCAGCGAGCGCTTGATCTCGCCAATGTCGCGTAAAACGCTTGAGAGGAACGAGACAAGCAGCAGCCCGAGCGCCAGCAGAAGTAAGATCAGGAGTGCAGCCATGTTTTGCGCTTTCTTCTATACCGCTGATCTTGCTCCCGTTCCGCGCGCTGTGCAAATCGTTCGTGCAGATCGGCTTGGCATCAATGTGTCCTTCTGTGATTGGCTCAGTTCCGCCTTCTGCTGCTGGTTCAGGAGGCGGATTTATTATTTCGCGGACGATCTTTTCGATCTGCCGAATCACACCTTCAGGCAACTCGCTAGCAGTTTGTTCTCCATTCATAAGGGACCGCAAAAAAGGATGGCAGAATGAAGCCGGAAAGTCACGCATCGGTCAGCGCGTTGGAGTGGGCTTTGACAGACTTAAGATCTTTTGCGTCAATCCGGTTCTGAAAGGCTAGCTCGGGGTCGCGCCTGCACACAGCACAAAATGAAAGTGTATATGCAGGTTTTAGTTCGCAGATGACATTGGCCAGAAAATACATTCTTTTCCTGTGTTTTGTACAGACGCGACCCCGTTTCCTCTCGCCCCTCTCACCGTAAATGGCCTTCAGCAGGCCAGAGCGTTTGCCCTGCGGTTTTCTTCCTTGGAAATCCGCGCTGTCTACACAAGTCCCATCCTGCGAGCAATGCAGACCGCTCAGGAAATGCCAAGATCAGTAAGACCGAGATGCTAATTGCGCCGGAGTTGCGCGAATACAAGCGCAACTCGTAAGGTGTTTTTGATCGTGTGACAAAAATGTTGCCTGGCTGGATCTGCCGCGTCACCCAGACTTCGCCCAGCTTGCGTTCCTGCAACTCCCCCCGAGCCGCTGATCACGCACGAGATTAACGGTTCTGGGGTAGCAGGCACGAGAAATGTGTCCACGATGCGAGGACAGCGGTAACGGCGTACATATAGTCCCCGTCAATTGAGCGAGGCGGTGTCCGCTACAAATTGGCCAGGAGCATAACGGGGGAATGCTACCGCAGTTGTTCGTTCCGGGCGTTTAAGCCGTAGACGGTACTCTTGCGCTTGAGACTGCCCGTGGGTTCCGAACTACTTCCGACAGCGTTCGAGTCGTGACGTCCCTGCAGAGTGGATTTTAGGCGAAATGATTAGCTTAGAAGAAACTGAGCGAAACTTGAAGCGAGGTAGAGATCATCAGTTAAAGTGAGCGGTCAAATCACTCTAACCCTCATCATCACCTCAATGTGTGACCTTCCGATCGCAGGATGTTGTCAGCCATCCTGGAATGACCAGCACCCTTCACTGGAGCGGGCCTTTGGTTTTTACCCCTCGTCCATGAAGGCAATCAAGGATTCTCCGCCAAGTAGTGGTGATCGACTACCCACGAAAACAGTACCGAAATATTTTGAAGCATATTTCGTTCACCCCCAGGCGCTAGATCGCACTCGGTCAGAAATTTCCGAATGTTTGGCTTGGCGACCTCTTCTGATTTCTCTTGTGCGCGCGCGAGACTGTATTAAGATTGCGCGGGAAAGACATGTGGCTTTTGCCTAGTAGCGGCTATTTCCTCTACCGCGTTCATTCGCACGATCTCAGCTGAAATTCTGCGAGCGGCTAACGAAGCAAAGGGCGCGGCAAAAGAAGCAAAGGCAGATGTGATCGGCGTAAGAGCAGATGTGATCGAGGTAAGAAAGGAGGTTGAGCCGATTCTCAGTAAGGAAACCGAGCAGGATACAGACGAGATTCAAAGCCTATCTCAGCAGCCCGCAAACGATATAGATTCTAATATGCGTCAAGTGTTGTCTGCACTAGCGAATTCCAAATATACGATACGAACTGTTACAGGAATATCTCGCGAAACTCACCTCAATAACTCTGAGGTCCTCAAGAACTTGCATTCTCTTCGCGACAGGAAGCTTGTCGGAAGCGCCCAACGAGAAAAACGGGATAAATGGTACATAACGGATGACGGTCGAAGAATTTTAGCCAAATAGGGCAACCCGTAGACTGCCTCGAATAGACGCTGCTGAATGCTTCAAAATCCCAGTGAATGCTGCCACCCAAAGCGACCCAAATATCCAGCCTGCCATTATGTGAATTCGGTAATACCACAACACGAGAATTCCCGATCCAACAACTGACCACCCTCCAATACTTATTAGCTTTCCAGCATTTCCGTCGATCTTCCATACATCAGCCACCCCCAAGTTGACCAGAGGTATGAATGTCTCTAGGGAATAAATAGTCGCGGAAAAATTACGGTCGACTTTTCGCCAGCGATCTCGTCGCTGCGGCCTTTGGTCTTTCGAGCTATTCTTTAATATTTTGTTACGTTCGGCGGAGCCAAAAACGAATGTGCCGATAATAACGAAACCTACGCTGATAATAAGTGCGTTCCACGGCCGGTAACCGTAGCCGATTATCCAGCCAAAGCCGCGAAACCAGAGGAAGTCGTAAAACATCAATTTCAAAACTGTCCCAATGAGCCGCAGAATCTGCCAATGCTTCGCCGCGTGAACGATTGTTCCGAAATCCCTATGCGTCGCTTCTGAACCCTCGTCCCACTTTCCGGCTATACTTACTTTTATAGACTCCTCTTCATAACCCATATTTCGAAACGCCCTGGCCATCTGTTCATATGGTTGAGTCGCAAATGGTGATTGGAGACGCAGCCACCTAATCTGCGTTTCTGCATCTAGGCTTGCAGGTCCCCCCAGCTCAGTAAAGACAAAGCCTTGAAGCCGGAGGTTTTTTGATTTCGGCCATCCCTTTTGACTGTTTGCTAGAACCCTGGCCTTGGCGTCCCGCAAATATAATCTCGCTTCTTGCGGAGGCCTGGAATCACTCAGTTCGAGGTCGCTACCGATGTTTGCAGCGAAGAAGTAAAGATCGTATGGAGTTCCTTCATTAAAGTAGAGATCGTATGGAGTTCCTTCAGTAACAACGACGTTCTCAAGGAAAACGTTGCCATGTACTGTCAGTCGAGTTGCGTTCAGCGCATTAATTTTGCCCCTCCTGAAGTCCAGGTTGCCTCCAATAGTTGCACGCGGAATCCTTATGATTCCCCCAGCACTAAAGCCCCGCCCCGAAAACAATGCATCTCCCGTAACCTCCATCCAATCCCCAAAAAACGCCTGAAAGGGACGACCGTCGATATTTGCGTCGGTGCAGTCCAAATTCCCTTTGATCTTTGCATTGTCAAAATCTACGCTACCGAAAACCGCCGCCCGCCGCAAATATACTCCTGCACCAACGTTACCGAACGAAAGATCAAGCACCGTCTTTCTGCTGGTAGATATCTTAGATTTTGATCCAAAACTCACGCAGTCTGAAAAAAAGCCGCCGCTGATTTTTGCATTCCGAAACGATACAGGTCCTGCGGCTTCAGCACGGTTCAAAGAAACGTCACCTTGCACCGTTAAGTTGTTGCCACCCAACGCGTCTCGCTCAACTCCTTGCGGTTCGCAGACCTCTATCGGAGGTGATCGGCTTGCGACTTCTGTGGGCAAAGCCAGGTATGACCCTGCAAGATCCAGACCTCGGACGTTAGCTCCCCGTAAAACTATTCCGCCGTTGAAGTGACAATCCTTGGCATTAAGCGGAAAGTCCAGTTTCAGCCACGACAAATCTATATCGCCGTCAATTTTGGCTCCGGCGATTCGAATGCCTGAAGGCTGTACCATTTTTAGCAAGTCCGGATCTCTGCAGAGGCACGTGATCCATTCAGCCTTGATAGTCCGTTTTGGCCCCCACGAATTTCCCTTTGAAACATCCTCGTCAGGAACGTGATTTGGCCAGAAGTTAGCCTCTTGACCTCGATGCACCTTAAGGAAGAACGTATTGAAGGCCTGCTGTTGTTGCGGGGTCAGTGCCACGTATTGAAACTGCTCATAGTTCCGTGCCAGTTTGACTAAATCATCGTTCGAGGCATCATCTGCCTTTCCGAAAGGTGAGTCGAAAATCAGAAAGATCGTCGCCAACAGGGCGAGCGCCTGCGAATGCCCATGCCGCTGTCCCATACGCAGCGAAATATGTCTGATCGGACGATAAAAGGCACGACTAAACCTTCAAGGCTCGAAAACGAGCCTATGGACGTAGTCCTCAGCGATGCCTCCGCATCGCTGTGGCGCTTGGCCTTAAACCACGAAAACCACTTTGCATAAAAACTAAGGGTATCTGCGCATTGCCGGAATTACCTAAAAGCGTGCTGAAATGCCTTGCATCGTGGGTCCCTCCTGTTGCATTTGATCGCGGGGCTTGCCACCACCGAGATTTTTTCGTGTATCAGATTTTTTGGTGTTCCGATGTACATATATAGCACAATAATTGTTACATATGCGGAATAAATGAAACAATATTAGTTACATTGCGAAAATGGATTTTAACCAATTGGTTGAGGGAATCTAACCATTTGGTGGATTTCCGAAATAGAACTCAACCACTTGGTTGAAAGCCAATTTGCGCCACTGCGCGCAACTCTGGATGCCAGGAAGGAAGGTATTCGATTGCCGGTCGCAGCCTGGAGGTGTCGAAATCGATGGGAAACATCCTGCCGGTGACCAACTGGTGCCAGAATAGCGCCAGGATAGCCCTTCTCTGGGCGCGGCGATTGGCCTGATCCGGCTCATCTTAACGAAGAGGACAAGTGGGATTACATTCAGAAACAAGACCACAGCAAGAATCAGCACTGCAGTGATTCGGCGCAATGACTGAGTTATTGGGCCAAAGATAGGCAAAACGCGGTAAAGTGTTTGGCCAGCTGCGGCTCGGGACGAAAGGGCGAAAACGACCAGAATCGCGGAGAGCCAGCAAACGAGAACACTGACAACGGGAATGGTGACGAGAACTGCGCCGGAGTAGGAAATCTTGCCGATGACCGGAAGATCGATGGGTTTGATAACTGTAGTTCTGTAGATCGCTCCTAAGCACCACACGAGCGCGAAACTAGCGAGCACCCGAAAGGCGTTCATCAAGAAAACACGGTCGCCCGGCGTGATTTTCATCGTTAATGTCGGGTCGACACATCAAAAGCTGACTTTACTCGTTCCTAAAGCGTCGAAGTTCACATACAACTGGTCGCCGTACAGGCCAATGCTCTCGGCTTTGATTTGTTCTAGATTGAGTTCGAGCTGCAATGGTGAGGGCAATTTCAACTGGCGGGCAAATCTGTTGGCGTCCGCAACCGCAGTCTTAAGCTGCACCAGCACTGGTCCCGCAGCGCAGGCGAAGTCGTCATCCTCGAGGCTTTGAAAGTGTCGAACGCCGCGGAATTTCGGCCGCGTTTTCCGCTCAAAACTCCGATCGCTGCTCGGAAAAGGCCTGTCTGCGGCTAAAGCGAAACCTCAATCTCGGGGGATCGGACTTAGCGCCAAGAGAGCGGAGAGCTGCCTTAGCTTTCATTTTCTACGGCACACAGCAGTTTCGCTTGGCCCTGGGCATCGGCCATGACGCCGACAAAGGCCGCGTTGCACATGGACTTTTTCTTTCAGCAAGCATTCCCATCTTAAGCGACGGTAAAGCTTAGCGGGCTGTTCAGAGCTCTTCGGTCCTTGGATACAAAAATGGTTACAGAATCTCCTGTTAGTTATAAGTGGCTTATAGTTAATGAGTTATACAAGTACTGCACCGCCCTTTCACGGCGGTAACACGGGTTCGAATCCCGTTAGGGTCGCTTTGGCCGATTTTCCCAGTACGGTGGCCCCACTTACGGATTGGCGCTGTTCGGTAAGCCGACCGACAGGGTCGCGGCTGATAACGTTTAACGCGACCCAGGGAGTAGAGCGGGAGCTCAAGAGTCCGTCCAAACCGTAGGGGACAGGTCAAATATCCACTACGACCATTAAGCCGACACCGACAGAATCGATGCAGTTGCGTTTTTAACTCGTTTCGTGACGGATTGCCGGGGGGAATATCGGAAGCCAGGTCCGCGAGGTTGGCGAGGACAACACTGGATGTGGGTGGCCAGTGTGCCGAAGCGTTCTGACGATAAGTGAAAGCTGATGCGGCGAGTTCGCGAATAAGGAATGATAGCTCACTCCACCCAGTGAGGCATAATCGGTGAAAATGTGCGGAATTGAATCGGAAAAGCGGGGCGTTCGCATCGGCGGTCAAGTGTCCCAAGCCCAAGTACTTCTCGGGATCAGTAATCAATTCTCCACATATAAGACAGCGACGATTTTCGGCGGCGGTTCGAGTACGGAACTCTTCTAAACGCTGCTGAACCTGCGGCGCCACACGATCAGACTTCAGACAATCGTTGTGTACAAGCGCGTCGCCAAACTTGAACAGCGGGTCCATTTGGTTCGACACAAACTGGGGAAGGTGCGTTTTAGTGCTCTTGTCGACTATCTCCTTACCACAAAAAGCATATTTGATGGGTTTAACGTAAAGAGCCATATGCTAGTCATGCCAAAACGGATAAGTTGGCCGCGCTCAAAAATGTAAGAATGAGTCTGGCCAGGCTGTTGCAACGCTTCTATGTCTGCTGATGAAGGCACAACAGGTCCAGCGGAAAATGGAGTCGTCGGCATCTGTGTGCACTGCAGCATCATGAGTGCGGCATCATGAGGCTGAAACCGCGCCTTTCTCGCTAGTCGT
>JAFAIO010000444.1 GCA_019236675.1 Verrucomicrobiota bacterium | reverse complement strand
GGGACTCCGATGGTCTTGTACGCCAAGTCGCTCGGGGCGAGCTCGACAACGATCGGTATCGTTGCAGCCCTGGCGCCGTTATTGACGGTGCTACAGCTCCCCACGGCTTATTTCATTCCCAAGATCGGTTATAAGCAATTCGTTCTGCTTGGCTGGTTTTCGCGAACCTTGACCGTGTTTGGTCTTGCCCTGCTTCCGTTGGTCACCGTGTTCGATAATGCCACGAAGATCAGCTTAATGTTAATGGGGCTGTTCATCTTCAATGTCCTGCGAGGAATCTCGACGGGGGCGTGGTTACCCTGGTTAACCTCGTTGATTCCCGAGGAACGAAGAGGGCATTTTCTTCGGAAGGATCAAACCTATGTCCAATTGGGTGGTCTGCTGGCGATGCTGCTTTCGACGGCCGTGCTGTGGAACAACGCGAAAGCCTGGCATTTCGGAGTTCTATTTTTTCTTAGCGCCTGCGCGGCAACCTTGAGTTTGTTTTTTATTCGCTTGGTTCCCGATGTCGAGGTTGGCGAGCAGGGTAGGACCTCGGGCCAACCTGTGCCCTGGGCGGCTATGCTGAAATATCCTCCTTTCACCAAACTGCTGATTTTTACGGTGGTCTACAACTGGGTGATCGGCGGCTTAGCAGCGTTCATCGTCGGATTTTTGCAAAATATCGGCGGATTCAGCGATGGCATGATTCTGGGCTGCAACATATTCGCCTTTATCGGGGCGGCGATTAGTGTGCCGTTGGTCGCCGGCCTCATGAACCGGACCGGGACGAAGCCGGTGCTGCGGATAGCCTTAGTTTGTTATTTTTGGGCCGTAATCTGCTGGCTATTGATATCGAGCGACCTGTTAAACACAACCCCACTGATGGTGGTGTTGATTTACCTGGCCCTAGGCGTCGCCGGTGGCTTGTTTGGAATTGCGAACACCCGGATTGCCATGGACACCATGCCTCTGATGGGTAGAAACCATTTCTTTGCGCTCTTTACCGTGTTTACTTCAATGAGTTTAGGGTTAGCGCCGATTTGCTGGGGGATCTTTCTGGATTCCGTCGGGCATGCCCATTTCCAGTTGGGAGTGTTCCATGTGAACCGGTATAGTCTTTACTTCCTGATGTTGACCGTGCTGGTCGCCGTAACTTTTGTTCTGGCCAATCCTCTGGTAGAAAAGAAAGGCGAACCGTTGTCTCTCGCCCTGCGCGATGCCGTCATCTACGCTCGCCTCCGTTTGTTTGCCAGGCTGCTAAACCGATGATGGATGGATCTGTTGCTCTCACGGGGTGCTTCGTTCTCGTTCTCGTCCTCGTCCTCGAATTCTGGCGGGCTGGGTGCTGGGGTGTCGGAGTGATGGAGTTCTGGGCTAAGCTCTTACGCCCCTTCGGGGCAGGCTCCGACCGTTAGCCTCGTCCGGCCTTGCCGGACCAATCTACATGTCTTCCAACGTGAAAAAACCGCTGCTCCCATTCAGTTATTTTATCGCGCTGCGATACCTTAGACCGAAGCGGACCTTTCTTTCGGTCATCACTCTCATATCGATCATTGGCGTGATGCTCGGGATTAGCGTTCTGATCATCGTTATTTCCGTGATGACCGGTTTTGAACGTGAGCTGGAACGCAAGGTGATCGGTTTTGAAGCGCATATCACTATCAGCCCGGGTTCAAATTCGTTTCTTAGTAACTGGCGAGAAGCGATGAAAGCCGCTGAAAAGGTGCCGGGTGTTATCGGCGTAACCCCAACCACGCTGGAACCGGTGATTATCGAGTTCAAACAAAGCCGCATGACCGTGCTCGTGCGTGGGCTTGACCCGTCACTGGGAAGCGACCAAGTGATCGGCCTGAAACCGACCATAGTAGCAGGAAAATTTGATTTAAACGGAAGCGACAAATGCGTGCTCGGTGCTGAGTTAGCCGGTGTTCTCGGAATTGAAGTTGGAGACAAGCTGACGATTTACTCGGGTGGTAACCCGAACCACATCATCGATCTGCTGAAACAGGCCCAAGATCACCCGGAAAACAAAGAATCAATACAGAAAGCGATCGATCTGATCGTGCCGACTGAACTGGAGGTAACCGGAATCTATAGCACCGGCCGCTATATTTATGACTCGAACTATGTGATCGCCCCGCTTAACGTCGGCCAGGAGTTATACGGCCTGGATGACGCGGTCCATTATGTCCTGGTAAAGACTTCTGACCCTTACAAGGTGGAGGGAATCACCGCTCAATTAAATCGCGAGCTCGGACAGCTAAATCCACCGTTGCATGCGGTTTCTTGGTTAGAGCAAAACCGGGAGTATCTGGATGCCCTGCGAGTGGAACGGACCACGATGTTCTTCATTCTCACGTTTGTCGTCATCGTGGCTGCATTCGGCATCATGAGTACGCTCATCACGACCACGGTGCAAAAAACCCGGGAGATCGGCGTGATGAAAGCTCTCGGAGCCACGATGGGACAAATGCTGTGGGCGTTCCTCGCCCAAGGCACCTTAGTTGGATTCTTTGGCACCTTGATTGGGCTCGGTACCGGGATATTTCTTGTGCAATACCGCAATCAGGTGCGCGATTTCCTTGCTTCTACTTTCCACATCCAGCTGTTCCCCGCTTCGGTGTACCAATTCTCGGAAATCCCGGCGGAGATTATTCCACATGATGTCGCCGTGATCTGCGTGAGCGGTTTCCTCATTTGCACGGTAGCGGCCCTGATCCCGGCTTTTTTTGCGGCCCGCCTTGACCCCGTCAAAGCGCTTCGCTACGAATAAAGTTCTGGTGTCGGCTTCTGTCCCTATCTAGAATGCGGATTTAATAACGCTATAAATTCACTAAAGAACCATAAAACGGTGAAGTGCGGAGCAAGGATTCCGATTTCGTCATTCCTTGTGTCTCTCTGGTGAATTATAGTGAAAGCCCCCGGATCCATGATTGCAGATTGGGAAACGTTCGTAGCGCGGCACAGCGGCCGAGCCGAGTTCGATCTCGGCTTAGTGCGCCCCGGGGACACGCTTCGGGTGGTAACCGATCATACCGATTATGTGTTCGAGATTGTGGAGGGAGCAGAGGCCCAGCTTCGATGCTCTCGTCCCGATCGTCCGACTGGGCGGGTCCGGATTTCAGGCTGTGGTTTTGCTTTTTCCACGACTTTTAAGCCTGGGAGACTATTCTGCGGCGGCCGCCTCGAGTTTACGTTCCTGCGGAACGATATACCGGCCCGTTACCGGACGACGTCAATCAACGCGATCGTTCATAGTCATCGAGGGGACGGGGACTTGGAACGGGTTTTACGGGGCTAAGTGTTCAGCGGGGGCGGATTGGCTCCTCATTCCGGGTCCCCGATTAAGCAGCACTCCAACACTCCAGTACTCCACTGCTCCGTTTGTCTTCGACCCTTCTCGCCGTGGCAAGGCACTGACCCCAGGCCCTCCTAGTTCCTAGATTCTAGCTCCTAGCTCCTCCCCTCAACCCTGCCCGCACCACTTCGATCGTCCTTTCCAGGTCCGAGCTGCTGTGGGCCAGGCAAAGGAATCCGGCCTCGAACTGGGATGGTGCAAAATAGACGCCCGAACCTAAACAATGATGAAAAAAGGAACCAAACGCGGCCAGATCGGAGCGCCGGGCATCGGTCAGGTTGCGAACCGGGGGTTCGCAGAAGTAGAGGCAGAACATCGAACCAATGCGATGAAAAGCGTAGTTTCTGCCGGTCTCAGTGAGGGTTTGCCTGACCGCAGTTTCCATTTCGCTCCCTAGTTTCTCTAGCCGGTTGAAACCGTCGTTGCGTTCGAGCTCCCGAAGTTGGGCGAGGCCGGCAGCCATGGCCAGGGGGTTACCCGACAAAGTGCCGGCTTGGTACACCGGTCCATCCGGAGACAACTGGTCCATGATCTCGGCGCGACCACCAAACGCGCCGACTGGAAGGCCGCCTCCAATAACTTTGCCGAGGGCAGTCAAGTCGGGGCGGATTCTGGCCAGTTCTTGATAACCGCCTTTGGCTAACCGAAACCCCGTCATCACTTCGTCAAAGATCAACAGTGCGCCGTGCGAGGAACAGCGTTGGCGTAGCTGTTCCAGAAAACCCGGAAGTGGTAAATAAAGGCCGGCGTTAGCAGGTATAGGTTCGACAATGACCGCAGCAATCCGCTCGCCTTGGGCCTCAAAGACCGCAGTGAGTTTTTCCGGGTCGTTGAATGGCAACGTGATCGTCAGGGCCGCTAACTCCGCAGGAACGCCGGCGCTGTCCGGTGAGCCATGAGTCAAAGCTCCGCTACCGGCTTTTACCAAAAGCGAATCGACATGGCCGTGATAACATCCCTCGAATTTCACGATCAAATCGCGGCCGGTGTATCCGCGGGCCAGCCGGATGCACGACATGGTTGCCTCGGTGCCACTATTAACCACGCGCACTTTTTCTACTGATGGTACCCAGCTACAGATCAGCTTCGCCATCTCCACTTCGAATGGATTCGGGATACCAAAGCTGAGCCCGTTGGCCGCTGCCTTTTGCACCGCTTCCACCACGATCTGGGGTGCGTGCCCGAGGATGGCCGGTCCCCAGGTCCCAACAAAGTCGATGTATTCGCGTCCATCTACATCCCAGAGATGGGAGCCTTTGGCCTTAGCAACGAAGAACGGTTCTCCTCCGACATTGCGAAAAGCGCGGACTGGAGAATTTACACCACCGGGGATATAGCGGCGGGCTTCTGAGAACAAAGCTGCACTAATATTTTGAGTCATGGGATGTAGATCAATTGTGAGCCAATTGGACCAAGAATGAGAGCCGAGCCAGGAAGGCTGCAATCGCGCCCAGTAGAAAGGGAAAGAGCGTTCGCATGCTGACCAACAATAGCAGCAAACGGCGAATGGGCGAGACAGCGAAAGGGCGCAGTGGACACAGCCAAGCAACCCAACAGTGGTAGGGCGAAAAACTCGGCGCGCAGATGGCTCTGCTTGGTGAAAAGATCAATCCGCGCCGGTTTTGAGCCGTGTCGCATGATTGGTTCACACTTTACGTTTCGCATAAACACAAAGCGTTCAGGACAAACCAATATCTTTGGCGACGCCACCTCATAGCGCGGCTCAAAACCGGCGCAGCAAAACCCAACCTGCCAGCCGCACCATCGGCGCGCCGAGTTTTTCGCCCTACCGATTATGGAGCTGCGTCGCCCATTCGCCGTTTCGCCTTCGCGCCGTTTCGCCCTACGAGGCCTCCAGCTTATCAGCATCCCCAAACACAAATGTACCTTGCCGGCCTGGACCGGTCATGGCTTGCAGACGCCAGGTGAGTAGGAGCGCCGCTACGAACAAGCCAGTTGCCAGGCCGACCCAGATCCCAGTCGGTCCGGCGTGCAAATTGAACGCGAAAATAAATCCTGTGGGAATTGCCGCTACCCAATAACAGAAGATGCCGATGAGCATCGGTAGCCTGATATCAGCCAGGCCTCTTAGACAGCCGGCGGACGTGACTTGGATGCCATCTGCCATTTGGAAGATACCGGCGATGATCATCAAACGGCCGGCGAGTTCGACTACCTCGGTCTGACTCGTGAACAGGAGGGCAACTTGGTGGCCGAGTGTTAAATAAATTGTGGCAAACCCAACTGCGAGCATTACAGAGACCATGATCGCGCCGTGGGAAATCCTGCGTAAGGCTGAATGGGCTTGTGAGCCGACTGCATGACCGAGACGGACGCCGGCGGCGATCGAAATACCGAGCGGAAACATGAATGTGGTCGCGGCGCATGTCACCACGATCTGATGCGCGGCCAATGGGATGGTCCCCATCCATCCCATCATGATGGCGCTAAAATTGAAAGCGCCGGCCTCAGCGACATATTGGCAGCTGATCGGTAGTCCAACTCGAAAAAGGCTGCCCATCTTCTCCCAGCTCACGCCTGAAATCGTCAGCGCCTGCCACGGTAACCGGCTCAACGACAGCGCATATGCGGTAATACCGATCAGGACGAAAATGCGGGCGCAGAG
>JAFAIO010000440.1 GCA_019236675.1 Verrucomicrobiota bacterium | reverse complement strand
GGCCATGCTAGACACAACCGACCGACTCGAACTCGATGTGCCGGCCGCAAATCCGGTGCGACGCCAACGGAGGACCCTGTTTGCGGTTTGCTTCGGGTTCTTTTTGGTTCTGCTCGACACAACGGCTCTCAATGTCGCAACCCCGGTCCTGGGACATGAATTTGGAAATCGTATCAGCGATCTGCAATGGGTGATAAACAGCTATACGTTAGTATTTGCCAGCCTATTGCTGGCAGCGGGCGCTATTGGCGACCGAACTGGAGTAAAACGATCCTATCAGGTCGGTTTGATCTTGTTTACCAGCGCGTCGCTGTTGTCGGCCCTATCCACGTCTTTACCAGTGCTGATTTTCGCCCGCGTTATCCAGGGACTGGGAGCCGCCATCATGGTCCCCGCTTCACTCGCCATTTTGTCGCATACATTCCCAGACCCTGTACAACGCGGTCACGCTGTCAGCGCCTGGGCTAACACAGCCAGCCTAGGGTTTGCCGCCGGTCCAGTTTTAGGAGGGGTACTGACGGCTTGGATCGGCTGGCGAAGTATCTTCTGGTTAAACGTTCCGGTCGGCATCGTTGCCGTGTGGCTCAATCACCGCTGGACGGAGGAAGCACGGGTAGAGTCCCCTCGCCCTATCGACTGGCCGGGCCAAGCAACCCTAGGATTCTCTTTACTGGCTCTCACCTACGGTTTGATCGAGGCCGGCCGACAAGGCTGGAGCAGTGGATTCGCCCTATCAGGATTCGGTTGTTTTATCCTTTCGATCGCTCTCTTTATCTGGCTAGAGCGCCGGAGCGATCACCCGGTCCTTCCTGGTTTTCTGTTCTCTAAAACCATCTTCTCGACGTGTATCAGCGTTGGTTTCATTCTGAATTTCTCCATGTATGGCATTCTGTTTGTGGAATCTCTTTATCTGCAGAACGCTTTGTCCTTGGGAGCTTTCACCGCCGGAGCCGTGATCACCCCATTTACGTTAGTACCGACGATTGTGAGCCGTTTGCTGGGCCATAGGAACGGGCTGCCGTACTTGCGCCCGCGTATTTCCCTTGGATTCGCCATCGCCGGGATCGGTTCTGCCACGCTGGTAGCGAGCGCTTTCCTTCCTAGCCTCTGGCTCATCGCAATCGGACTTGGGATATTAGGAGCAGCCATGGGTTCGATCATGCCTGCCATGACAGCCGGCGTTTTGATCTCATCCGATCCTAAACACTCGGGCCTTGCTTCCGGCCTCCTCAATTCCGCTCGCCAAGTCGGCGGTACCATAGGCGTAGCCTTACTGGGCACCATCATGCAGACGTTCACCATGACAACCGGCTTTGCCTGCGCCACCGGCCTGACTGTGGTAGTATTGTTAGTTGGCGCTAACATCAGCGGGCGACTACTGCCGAAGAGCTAGAGGGGCGACGCGGCGAATGGGCGAATGGGCGAATGGGCGTGTCGGCGTATTCGAGGCGCGAAGTGCTGAAAAGATTTTAGCCTAGGCTGAGTCTGCGAGGCCTAGGTATCTACAAATCAAACGCGACTAGCGCTGAAGGCGCGCTAGAGAACACGGCTATTGAATATACCGATGCTTTGAACCCCAACCTGTATTGTCGATTTTAGATTTCAATGATCACTTGAGACCAGATCGCCGATTTCTTTCGCGCCTTCGGCGCTGGTCCCTTTTTTGCGGATGCCGTACCTAGGCCTCGCGGACTCAGCCTAGGCTAAAGTCTGTTCAGCACTTTGCGCCTCGAATACGCCGATTCGCCCCGTCGCCCATTCGCCCTTTCGCCCTTTCGCTCCCTCGCCGTTTCGCCCCCTCGTCCCGCGCGCGCCGATCCCGCTCGCTACCTGCAACGGCACCGCTTCAGTGATATGTTTCTCCATCGCTCACGCAATCCTAGTGAGCATTGGCAGGAGGCCCTTATGAAACCACCGAAGGTTCTCGTTCTAATACCGCTCGCCATCGGCTTGATCGGATACAATCAGTCCATGACCCGTGCCAATACCCGAACCGGTGACGCAAAACCGATCGATACCAAGGCACAGGACATAGCCGACCTTAAAGCCGTAGAAGATCGATTTATGACGGCTTTCAGAGCGAAGGACGTGAACGCGATCATGGAGTTGTGCGTCCCGGACGATAGTCTCGTCGTGTTTGATGTCACACCACCTCGTCAGCGCAACGGAGCCCAGGCCTACCGCAAAGACTGGGAAGATGCCTTCAACCGGTTTGATGGGCCATTAGAGGCCGAAATCAGCGACGTGGATGTGACCGCAGGCGGAGACGTGGCCTACATTAGCAGCATCCATCATGTCACGGGAACCATGAAGGGAGGAAAGAAAGTGGATTACACCGTTCGCGTCACCGATGGCTTCAAGAAGATCAACGGAAAATGGCTCATTGCCCACACACATGTTTCTGTTCCGGTTGATCTGCGGACCGGCAAAGCCGACATCGAATCGCAACCCTGAAACCCCGACCCAAGGTTGGGTCGCCCCATCACCACATCGCCCATTCGCCGTTTCGCCCATTCGCCCCCACTAGCTCCTTTCCACCGGTTTTCCGCGAAACCGGCTCACCGTCTCAGGCTGAGCGACTTTGCAACTCACCGGCGGCAAACCTCGAATGAGCAATTCCAAATCGCTCAAAACCATATCTCCGATCTCGATAAAGGCCTCCGTCATTCCGCCAGCCCGATGCGCTGACAGAACCGTGTTCTCCAAGTCCCGAATTGGGTGATCAGGGGAAAGCGGTTCTTCAGGGAACACGTCGGTTGCGACTCGCAGCCGTCCGTTGCGAACCGCTTCAGTCAAAACGTCAAAATCCACCACCGCCGCCCGGCTCATCAAGACAAAAAGCGCGCCCGGCCGGATAAGAGCCAGCTCCCGTTGCCCCAGAAACCCTTGGTTCTCTGTGGTCACACCCGCAAAGACAAAAACAGCATCCGACCACGCTAAAACCTCTTCGAGACTCGCCGGTACACAATCATAACGCAAAACTTCCCGAGTAGGCACCCACGGATCATACACTTTGACCGGGCAACGAAACGGTTGCACCAATGGCCGAAACGCTCGCCCCAGGTCACCGAACCCAATGATACCGACCTTAAGTCCCGTAAACAAATGGCAACCTTGGTTACTCACCAGCCCGTAATCTTCCGTCCTGGTTCTGAATTTCCCGTGATTGCGGCTGATCCCTCGGGCCAGATCCAGCGCCAGACCTAAAGCGCTCTCGGCCACCGCTACAGCAAAAGCCGGGCTGGCAATGAGTACTCTGATCCCGTGCTCGAAGCAGAATTGATAATCCACATTAGGAAGAAAATTTCCCTCCACGTTGAAGATGGTTCGCAGCTTGGGCGCCCGGTTTAGGCGCTCCCGCGGGAGATCAGTTTGCCCAATGAGTATCTCGCTTTCCGGCAAAACCTCCTCCACCAACTCGGCCGGCATTCGCCCGGTATCAAATACGGCTAAATCCGCGATTTCAGCCAAGCGCCGTTGCGCATCCGGTCTGAAAATCATGTCCATGGTCCGTGGCTGCGGATCGATCAGTATCTTAGGTTTGCTCATAGTTTGAACTATTCTTTTAATCCGAAAATCGGCCGTAACGCTTCGTATAACACCCCGGTGGCAACCCCGATCAGCGCTGCGTCCTGATTTAGGCGGGCCCGCTCCACTCGAGGATAAAATAACCGATCATCTACGGCCTCCATGCTGCGTATCTCTGCTAATGCCGCGACCAGGTCGTCCAGCAAAATCGCCGGCACCGGACCACCCAACAGCACGATCCCCGGATTCAATAAGGGCCCCAAGACAGGGAGGACCGTCCAAAATCGGCGCGCAGCCTGCTGCACCCAACGCCGATACTGTCCCTTTTTCTCTTTGCGAACCGATTCCACTAAGGCCTCTGGCGCACTCCCTTTCCAATCGGCCGGCCCCAAGTCTCGGAGAAATGCTGAGAACGAAAAATAGGTTTCCAGGCAGCCTCTGCGGCCGCATTCACAAAGCCGCGCCGTCTTGCGTTGTTCCGTCTCCAAGATTGCCGGCAGATGCGCAATCTCTCCCGCCAACCCATCGCTCCCAGCAAAGTGCCGGCCGCGATAGATAATCCCGCAGCCTAAACCGATGCCAAAGTATACGTAGGCCAGACATCGCGGCGCCTGGCCGAATCGTTCCCAATATTCACCAACAGCAGCTGCGTGCGAATCTGTTTGGATAAGGGACACCGGTCGCGCCGCAGGCCTTGCGGAGGCGGAAGCCGGATTAGAAAGATTGCCAAATGTTTCTCTAACCCTCAGTCCCCTCCACCCTTCAGCCAGCAAAAGGTGAGGATGATCGATCTGATCCCGAATCGCATCGTATAAACCGGAAAAAGCGATTCCCACCCCGAGGAGATGCCTCTCGACCCCAGGGATCTCTCTAAACTCTTTCACGAACTTGCCCAATGTCTTTAACGCCTGATTTGGCGAAGGTGAAAGAACTGAGGTCGATTTGCTGGATAACGGTTCTCCGGCCAGATTCAGGATCAATCCAGAGATGTGGTCACGATCGATCTGCAGGCCGATGCTGCAGGCAGCATCTCCGCGCAATTCAAAAGGCACGGATTCCGCGCCTCTGACTGTTAAGCGTTGCGGGGGCAACTTTCGGACCCAGCGTCGCTTGTGCAACCGCTCCAAAATGTTGGCCACAGTTTGAAACGTCAGGCCGGTCCGTACCGCAATTTCCGCCCGCGTCAGCCGGCGATGCAGTTGGAATAGATGGAGAACCAACTGCGTGTTATGCGATCGCTGAAGGATCGCATTGATACCGGGAGTCTCTTGTCCAAGCTCTGCCGGAACCAATGAAGAATCCTCAGGAAGGGTCTTAGACGAATGGCGCATGTGAATGTTGCAGCCCGGTTTCCTGGAAGCGGTCTTGCTGGCAAGGCCGCGGAGCAAGCCTTCCGGCAAACTGGCGGACATGCTGGCTTCCATCACTGGACCGTCTGGGGGTGAAAGGGTGATTACCTAGCAATCCGATCTTGACAAGGCCAAATGCGCAGACATGTTCAGGCGAACATGTGAGCCTCGGCTCCTGATTCGACCTCTATAAAATCCTCTTCCTCAGTTACCCCTCCCGAACAACCCACCTGATTGCGCGCTCCGATTGTCCTAAAGTACTACTGATCACCGATCACTGATTACTTCCAACCCACCCCTCAAAAGGTACCACGCTTCAAACTGCCTCCAAGACCCAAGGTCTACCAAAACCCAAGCCAGCAAATCCAACCAACTAAGCCTATGGCCACTAAATCGATCCCTGAAGGTTATCACTCAATTACGCCCAGTTTTTGCGTCGAGGGCGCACAAGAATTTATCGATTTCATCAAGCAGGTTTTCAACGCTCAAGACCGCTTCAAAATGGACGGTCCCGGCGGAAAAATCATGCACGCCGAGCTGAGCATCGGTGATTCAGCGCTAATGGTTGCCGATGTGCAGCCACAATGGCCCGCCAAAGCCAATTCCCTGTACGTTTACGTCGATGACGTTGACGCAGCCTATGCGCGTGCGCTAAAGGCAGGCGCGACATCAATCCGAGCACCGGAGAACGCTTTCTACGGCGATCGCACCTCAGCAGTGCAAGACCCATTCGGTAATTTTTGGGGCATAGCAACTCATGTGGAGGACGTGCCGCCAGATGAGCTGAAGAAGAGAGCTGAAGCATTCCAAAAACAATTCGCCGGCCAATCGTAACCGGTAAGGATGAGCTCCTGCTCATCCGGATGCGCGTCGTACGACAGCCGCGGCGAAGCGATCATAAACCAAGATCATAGCCCAGGGTCCTACCCTGGGTTATGCCGGTGGGATATCTGCCGACCAAAAACCTGGTCCCTAGGAGCTAAGTCTTCATAGCCGCATCCTAAGAAATTCGCAGCGACCTCCGTAGGAGCAGAATCTATCGTGGTTCGCCGAAGCCGCGTTCTGGTATCACCGAGATACCTCGTTCCTACGGAGCCCTCCGCCGTTTTTGTTTGCGGACGCGCGCTTTAAAGATTTTGCTCCTAAAAACGCCCGGGCCTTCCAACCTTCAAAACTAGAGACCAAACGGTCTCGCGCTACGTCTCATTATTGACAGCGCCACGCCAATCCCCCTTAGCATCCCAGCGCAACCATCACTCCATCGCTCCATACTCCACCCCCTTCCGCGGCTTGGGCTTTCGAAATGCAATACTCCGCGATACCTTCAGAACAAACAGGACGGTACGATGAATGAGTCTGAGCGATTAACCCGGGACACGGCTGTGCTGCGAGAGCGCGAGGACTCGATGCGGCTCCTTATAGAGAGTCTGCAGGAAATTGCCATTGTTTTGCTGGACGCGAACGGCCGGGTCGCCACCTGGAATTCCGGGGCGGAACGGATCAAAGGGTACCGTGCCGACGAGATCATCGGAAAACATTTTTCCTGTTTCTATCCGGAAGAGGACCGAGCCGCCGGAAAACCCGCGAAAACCATGCGGGATGCTTTGATCAACGGCCAAATCCAAGACGAAGGGTGGCGGCTTCGTAAAGATGGTCAGAGGTTCTGGGCCAGAGTCACCGTGAGTCGCGTGTTGGACCACGATGGTCGCCTCCTGGGCTACAGCAAAGTCACCCGGGACAGGACGGAAAGGAGAATGATGGAGCTGACTCTTCAGGAAAAAAACATTGAGCTGCGCAAAACGGTGGAGGCCAGAGACTTGTTTCTCGCCAACATGTCGCACGAGCTCAGAACGCCGCTCAACGGGATTATCGGGTTTGCCGAGTTCTTAGCCGATGAAAAGCCAGGACCTCTCAGCCCGAAACAAAAAGAATATCTGGAAGATATCCTCCACAGCGGGAAACACTTGCTGCACGTCATCAATGACGTTCTTGATCTCGCGAAAGTGGAAGCCGGAAAAATGGAGCTGACCGCTGAGGTATTCTCGATCGCCAAAGCCGTCGATGATGTCTATGCAGCCCTCGAACTTACCGCTCAGAAAAAGCAGCTCCAGATTAAGATTGGACTAGACCCGGAATTTGATGAAGTGACACTCGACCGGAACCGTTTCAAGCAGGTTCTTTATAACCTCTTTTCCAACGCGGTTAAATTCACCGACGAAGGCGGCTCGGTTGAGGTGGTCACCACCAAGATCGACCATAATCGTTTTCGATTGGTGGTTGCGGACACCGGAATTGGCATCAAGCCTGAAGATCTGAAACGTCTGTTCAAGCAATTCGAGCAGATCAACTCGGGGCAACGCCGGGGCCAGGGAACGGGATTAGGCTTGGCGTTGACGCGAAGAATTGTTGAATTGCAGTCTGGAAGTATTGACGTGGAGAGTGAATTCGGCAAAGGAACAAGATTCACGATTGTGCTGCCAATGGTTTTGCGGGCACTTGATGCTGACTCCCAATCTTGAGATCGAACGATACAGAACCGCAGTCGGCAAAGCCCGCCGCTACCGTCCTGGTAGTTGACGATAACCCGATCAATTTGAAATTGGTCTCTGACCTTCTCGCGTTTGAAGGCTATCGCGTGCTAAAAGCCGACGACGGCGAAAAAGCCGCTGCCAGTGTCCAAGAAGACCCACCTGACCTCATCCTGTTGGATGTAGACCTTCCCGGCATCGATGGCCTTACCCTGACTAAAAGGCTGAAAGGCGACCCGCCGACTGCAGATATCATTATCGTGGCGCTGACCGCATTCGCGATGAAAGCGGACCGCCAAAGAGCTATGGCAGCCGGCTGCGACGCGTACGTAACTAAACCAATTAACACGCGGGAATTACCGGCCCAGGTCGCCGAATTGTTGCAACGCCGGGAGAAGCCAAGAACATAACGAGTAAATGGAGGACGCTCATTAAAATTCTGGCCGTAGAAGATAACCCTTTGCATTTGAAGCTGGTCAAAGTTGTGCTTAGTGCGGCCGGCCATCGAGTTAGTGGAGCAAGGGGCGCAACCCAAGCGATCGAATTTCTCAATCGTGAAAGACCAGAGATGATCATTCTCGATTTATCGCTTCCGGACAGCGATGGGTTGACGCTCGTGCGCAGATTGCGATCAGACCCGCGCTCGGTAAAAATCCCCGTGTTGGCCGTCACGTTCTACCCGGAACGCTACACTCGTGAAGACGCTATCGCCGCCGGCTGCGACGCTTACATCGTCAAGCCGATCAGCACCAGAACATTACCCTATCTAGTAACCAAAGTCGCGGCCGAGAAATAGAGGACACCATTTTGGGTGGGGGAGCCAACTGAAGCCGCGTAGCGTTTAGCCCGGAGGATTTCGGGGGTGAAATATTTGTAGCCTAGGGTGAGGCTGCGAGCCCTAGGAATTGAGTAATTAAGGATTGAGCGCTGTAAGCGCGTTAGATGACGCTGAACGTGGCATAGTGAGGCGACACCTAGGATTAGCCGTCGTTCTCTAATGCAGCGCCATCTTCTTACGCGCCTTCAACGCTGACCGTTTTTTGGGATCGGATTCCTAGGGTTCGCAGACTCGTCCGGCGGCTGCCGGGCTACAAATATTTCACCCCCGAAATCCTCCGGGGGTAAACGCTACGCGGCTACTTCTCCAGGTCTTTGACTTTGATATAGCCAAAGGAGACAATCCTTTCAACACGATAGAACTTCCCCTTTCCCCCATGATCCCTGCAACTGAGCGTCAGGAATTTTTGAGTACCATTCCGATCTTTGCGGGTCTAAACGAAGCCGCCTTGTCGGAGCTGGTTAAGGTCGTTGAAGAAGTCTCGGTGGAAAACAAAGAAGTCATCGTCAGAGAGGGCGAGTCCGGCAACCGGATGTTCATTATTCACACCGGTCGAGTGGAAGTCGTGAAGTACCTCGACCAGCCAAAGGAAACCGTCCTCGCAGTGTTCGGATCCCGCGATTTCCTTGGAGAAATGTCCATCATCGAATGCGTAACTCGCTCCGCCTCGCTCCGAGCTGCCGAGCCGGCTTTTCTCTTTGCGCTGAAAGGCACTGACCTGTACCACCTTTACCGTCACCAACCGGCTCAGTACGCGATCGTGATCTTGAATATCGCGCGCGACTTATCCAGAAGGCTTAGATCAATCGACGAAAAGTTCGCGGCGGTCTCACACTAAGGCAAAGCCGAGCGGCAGGGACGAGCTCCGCGTGTCCGAGTTAGTTTCGTCCAATCTTTCATTCCTGACCCCAACCCCGACAAGTCCCGGACGAGCAGGCGCTCGTCCCCACCACTTCACCTAGAACTTATAACCGTATTGGTTTGACACTCCGCCCGCGTCTTTCTTAGGAATTAGGAGTAATCGGGCCTTTTTGAGTGGCGCTTGTTTGGGCTCGGCAATCCACCGGCAACCACGCATCTGTGCTCCGGAAAGGAGGGGTTTATTCTAACCGTCGTGGAGGTGTCTCCGTTGAAAAGATTATTTTTGATTCCCCTTTTTGCCCTAGTTTTCGCCGCTCCCGCGCAAAGCCACGCGGCCAAGAAAGAGCTAACCTTTGGCTACATTACGCCCGGTCCTGATACCTGGTACAAACGAGACGTGGATGGCTTCGTTCTGGCGGCCAACATGTTGTCCATCAAAACGGTCGTCCTCAACTCGGACTACGATGTCCAAAAGGAGGTTTCCAATATCGAGTCGCTGATTACCCAGGGTGTCGATGGCATGGCGATTTTTTCCTTCAACCAGCAAGGTGCTATCACTGCCGCGAAGAAATGTAAGGAAGCCGGTATCCCCTTGGTGACGGTTGATAACTGCGGTCAGGCCCTCAAGTCGGGCAACGATATTGTTGCCGCCATCGACTTCGACTGGACCGCGATGGGAAAGAAATACGCTGAATACATCGCTCAAGCGTATCCCGGCAAAAAAGTGGCGTTGATAACCGGGTTGCTCGAGCATCTCCCGGTCCAAATGATCACGGGAGCGATGAAGCAGCGAATGCAAGAATTGGGTAAGAACGAAATTGTCGCTATTCGCGACGGTAAATACAATCCTCCAGTGGCGGTGAATCAGGCCCAGGATCTTGTCCAATCCGGCACAAAATTCGACATTCTTTGGATCATGAACGAGGACATGGCCGCAGCCGTGATCCGGTACTTGAAAAATCAAGGTGTTCTCGACCAATACGTTGTCCTTGCTCAGAACGGTTCGCCGGTTGGGATTCCTTTGGTCCAGGATGGCGAGCTCAATTATACCATCAGCAGTTCACCTGGCTGGGAAGGGATGGTCTCGTTGCTGACCTTGTACCGGTATGTTTCCGGCGACTCTAAGACTACGAATCAACAGGTCATGTTGCCGGTAATCCCGGTTACCAAAGGCACCGTGCTTGATAAGAGTCAAGTCGTCCCTTGGGAATACGATCCGGTCTGGTTGACGCTGACGAAGCAATATTTTCCATCGTTAGGTGGTTATCTGCCGGCGAAGGCGCCATAATCGAACCGCTCACCCAGCCCTTCGTTCTCGTCCTCGTCGTCGTCCTCGAATTCTGCGGCGCGGATTGATGGAGTGTTGGAGTATGGCGCCTTATTCGAATTGCCATCCACGTTGCCCGCTTGAACGCGCTCGTGAGGTGTATCGTTTGAGAGCTCGTATTTCAAGAGGAGCGTGTATTGCCGCATTTTTAATCCACCCCGGCGAGTGCATCAAATCAACATCCAATGCAGCAGCAAGAACCCTACGAATTATTAGCGATTCGTGGGCTCACCAAAACGTTCGGCGACACCGTTGCCCTAAATGACGTCGATTTCAGCCTCAATGCCGGCGAAGTACACTGCCTAGTCGGCGAGAATGGAGCCGGAAAGTCTACTCTTATTAAAATCCTTTCCGGCGCAGAAAGGCCTGATACTGGAAGAATTATTCTTTTTGGCAAGGAGTACCGCTACCTTACGCCTCGTCAGTCATTGGAGATGGGAATCGCGACCATCTACCAGGACATGGAATTGGTTACCTCGATCCCGGTCGCCGACAACATTTTCCTTGGGCATGAAATCAAAGGGAAATTCAGGCTGATCGACTACGCGGCACAGAATCGTCAAGCCACTGAACTCATGCGTTCGATGGGAATCGATATTCCCGCCACCACCTTAGTCGAGTCTCTTTCTCCAGCCGAACAACAAACCCTACAGATTGTAAAGGCCTTGCATATCAATGCCCGGATCCTGATCATGGATGAACCCACCTCGTCTCTCGGCGTCGAAGAGACCAAGGCGCTCCTGAATATCGTGCGCAAGCTTGTTGCGAGAAAGATCGGCATCATTTTCATCTCCCACTATTTACGAGAAATATTCGAGATCGGTGACCGTGTCACCGTGCTCAAAGACGGACAGACTGTGGGTACGTTCGAAGTGCGGAACACGGATGTATCGACGATCACTCGGCGGATGCTTGGCCGGGAAAGTATGTTTGTCAGGCAATCAACCAGCCCTGCTGATCCCATTCTCCAAGTGCACAATCTGAGCTGCCGCAAACATTTTCATGGGATCACCTTTGATCTACGCAAAGGCGAGATTCTCGGGTTTGGTGGAGTTGTTGGCGCCGGCCGCACCGCTTTAATGAACGTACTCTTCGGATCCGATCACCGGGACACTGGTGAGATCCTGCTAAACGATCGACCTGTGAATTTCTCTTCTCCCCGAGACGCGATCGCGCACGGAATTGCGATGATCCCAGAAGATCGGAAACAACTAGGTCTTCTCGACTTACGGCCCGTCCTTGAAAATATCGCGATCGTTCGAAACGAGCGGAGTCGTTTCTTCATTCATAGGCAAAGAGAAAAGGCAGCTGTCTGCTACTTGATCGATCGGTTGCACATCGTGAGCGCGGGCACTAACCAGTTAGCCGGCTCGCTCAGCGGCGGAAATCAACAAAAAGCGATTTTAGCCCGCTGGCTTTTGATTGACGCTCAGATTTTCATCTTCGATGAACCAACCAAGGGCGTGGACATCGGGGCGAAAGAACAAATCTATCGCCTAATGGTAGAACTCACTGCGCAGGGCAAAAGCATATTAATGGTTTCTTCCGATCTGCCAGAGCTTTTGGCCTTGAGCGACCGAATAGCCGTAATGAGAAATGGCGTATTGGTCAGCATCCTGGACGCAAAGGATACGACCGAACACCAACTGTTAGGCCTCTTTATCGGAATAGAAGGAACCGAGCATTCACCAGATGACGCAGCTTAGGAATACGATAAAGAAGCTACTGTTGGCCAACCAATGGTCGTTCCTGTTGTTAGTAGTGATTTTGCTATCGATCGTTGCCGGAGCCGTTAACAGTCGCTACTGGTGGGTAGGAAATCTAACTAACTTACTCGGTCAAATCTCAGTGCTGAGCTTGGTGGCCTGTGGCGCTACCATTCTTATTATCTCCGGCAACTTTGACATCTCGGTCGGCGCCAATATCGGACTTTCTTCCGTTGTCATGGCCATGCT
>JAFAIO010000268.1 GCA_019236675.1 Verrucomicrobiota bacterium | reverse complement strand
GTAAACGATAACAATCACCAGTTCCCACCAGGCCGACCCCTGTTCCGACGCCACCCGAACCGCTTCCGCCGAATACTCCCGAACCAAATCAGCCGCCACAGCCGAGTGGGCGAATGTGAGAGGTGGGGCGGAGTAAGCAGTAAGCAGTAGGCAGTTGGCCGTGATCAGTGTTGTCTCACTTGTGATTGGGGGTGGGCCTCAATAGGTGGGATGTTGCGGTCTGCATTGCAGTTCTAGCCGGCGGTCGATGTTTCGGATCGTCTGCCGGAGGTGGATCCGCCCGGCGGTTGAGTCTAGCCAAGCCGTCTCGCCTTTGACAAACGAACAGGATCTGTTGCTATGGCTGACAAAGAAGATCAGAAAGACGACAGACCCGCCGATGATCAAAAAGGACCGAAGCCTAAGCGCGGACTGCGTTTTTGGTTGATCGGGGGATTAGTCGGTCTGTTTGTTGGTGTGGGCCTGATTTATCTTGGCTATTGGGTTTTCTTTGCCCGATTCAAGGTTGGCACCGATGACGCCTACGTTCGCGGCAACCAAGTCGCGATCACGCCGCAGGTTAGCGGCATCGTCGCCTCAGTTGAAGCGGACGATACGCAGCTCGTGCAACGCGGACAGGTCTTGGTTCGCCTGGATCAAAACGACGCGCGGGTCGCGCTTGAACAGGCAAAAGCCCAACTCGGACAATCGGTTCGGCAAGTCCGGCAGCTGTATCAACAGGAAATCGAACAGAAAGCCGCGATCGCTGAAAGGACACATGATCTCGATTTGGCGACCCAGGACTACAATCGCGATAAAGATCTGGTCAATCGCAATACCATCGCCGTTCAACAGTTTGAGCATTCCAAGACGACTTGGGAGACTGCAAAAGACGCTCTGCGTCAGGCGACTGATACCCTGAAAAGTCTCGAGACTCAGACTGATTTTGCCGATCTGCGACACCAACCAAATGTTGCGCTCGCGATAGCCAATCTTCGGCATGCCTATATCGACCTGGAACGAACCACGGTGGTGGCGCCGGTGAGGGGCTATGTCGCTCAGCGAACGGTTCAGGTCGGCCAGCAAGTGGCACCGGGGACCGCTCTGTTAGCAATCATACCTGAAGATCAAATGTGGGTAGAGGCTAACTTCAAGGAAACTCAGCTCGGGTCAGTCCGGATCGGACAGCCCGTTACTGTGCGCTCAGACTTTTACAAGGGTGCGGTCGTCTACCATGGCCGAGTGGTCGGCATACTCTCAGGCACCGGTGACGTGTTCCAACTTTTACCGCCGCAGAACGCGACCGGTAATTGGATCAAAATTGTGCGGCGAGTACCGGTTAGAATTGCACTCGAGCAGGAACAAATGCGGGAGCATCCGCTGCGCCTCGGGCTTTCCGTGGAAGCATCCGTTGATATTCACCAGTTAAATGGACCAGCGTTGGCCGAGGTCTCTTCGCAAAAACCATTGTATCAAACCGATGTCTACGCTGCTCAAGGTCGCCAAGCGGATGCCCTAATCGACAGGACCATTCAGGAGAACGGAGGGGATCAATCAACAAATCCCCCTTCTCCTTCCTTGTCAGAGGTACCTGACCATGGCGGACCGTAGCACTAATGAGCCGCTTCCGGTCGTCCAAAGAGCGATCGTGACCCTCGGGTTGGCGCTCGGGGTGTTTATGAACGTTTTGGACGTCTCCATTGCGAACGTCTCAATCCCAACCATCGCCGGCGATTTGGGCGTAAGCTCGGACGACGGCACTTGGATCATTACCTCATTTTCTGTAGCCAACGCGGTGGCCGTCCCGATTTCTGGCTGGCTGGCCCGTCAAATTGGTGAAGTCCGGCTCTTTGTTATTTCTACTCTATTGTTCACCTTTTTCTCGGTTCTATGCGGCTTCTCCTTCAGCTTTCCTATGTTACTCGTGGCTCGAGTGCTGCAGGGCGCTACCGCAGGACCGATGATTCCATTGTCGCAGAGTCTGTTGCTCCCGAATTATCCGGAGAATCAACGCGGTTTAGCTAACGGAATTTGGGGAATGACGGCGGTGGTCGGCCCGGTGGCCGGCCCTATCCTCGGAGGCTGGATCACCGATAACATCAGCTGGTCTTGGATCTTTTATATTAACTTACCGTTTGGGATAATTGCTGCTGCGGTGACCTGGTTCATCTTGCGCCGGCGCGAGACCCCCACAGCATCTTCGTCGTTAGACACGTTTGGATTGGCGTTACTGCTAATCGGCGTAGCCGCGTTGCAGGTCATGCTCGACAAAGGGAACGATGAGGAATGGTTTCAATCTCCATTTATTATCATCAACTTTATCATTGCCGTTATCGGCTTCAGTTTCTTCATCGCTTGGGAATTGACCGAGAGGCGCCCAATCGTCGATTTACGGTTGTTAGGACAAAGGAATTTCGCGATCGCCTGTATCATTATTTTCTTCGGTTACATGTCCTATTTTGCCCCGATCGTGGTGTTACCACTCTGGTTGCAGAATCAACAAGGGTACACACCGACCTGGGCGGGATTCGCCACGGCTTCATTCGGCGTCTTAGGGGTAGTGGCGTCGCCGCTGATTGGTCGTTTGGTCGACAAGCTCGATCTTCGCTGGATTGTCAGCGCCGGTTTAGGGATTTTTGCCGTCACTTCTTTGTTCGGTGCGTTCAACAACACTGACGTGAATTTCAACCTGCTGTTTTTGGAGCGCTTGCCCTGGGGTGTCGGAACCGCATGTTTCTTCATCCCTCTCATCACTCTAGCGATGTCAGGCATCCCTGCGGAAAAATTGGCCGGAGCTTCCGGTATTTTTAATTTCTTACGACAAATCTCGCTGAGTTTTGGAACTAACCTTGGAACCACGATCTGGGATCATCGGGCGACCTTCCATGATCACCGGCTCAATGCTGAAGTCACACTCTTTAACCCTGCGACTCATGATTGGCTAAACCATATCCAGTCTCTCGGATTCACTGCCAGTCAGGCTAATCAGAGTCTGGCTAATGCGATCCAAGCTCAGGCTTATGTATTGGCCACTAATGATGTCGCTTGGGGCTCAACTTGGATATTCGTGATTCTGATCGGCGTCATTTGGCTAGCTCGCCCGGCCAAAAAGGGCGCCGGCCATGTCGCCGCTGAGTGAAAACAGTGAGCGGTAAGCGGTAAGCGGTAAGCAGTAAGCAGTAAGCAGTAAGCAGTGAAAGGTGAGAGATGAGAGGTCGCGTCGCCAAGCCGGCATCGGAGAATAAGCGGCTGGAGGGGAGCCGCTTTTGACCGGACCCCGGCCAGACCGCATAATCGCGCGAAAAATTGTGGCAAGTACCGGAACGTTTCATAGCAGGCGGCTCCCGGAAACGTCTCGTCGCGTGATATTACTATTGGTGCTTCCCTACGGTTTCTTACGCTACCCATGGGTGATGGCGCACGCTGGGTAATTCGCGGGAGCCGCCTGCAATCGTGATCAAACCTATCTACCTGTCTTTTTCTCTCCGTTGTTCGCGGTGAAGTCGTGCAACGATCAAAAGCGGCTCCCCTCCAGGCGTTACCCTCCGATGTTGGCTTGGCGACGCGACCAACCCGACTCTCACCTCTTACTGCTTACTGCTTACTGATTACTGCTTACTGCTTACTGATCCCCCCATACGGCCACACTGACGTTTGCGCGCGAATTAGCCCGGGAATGACATCAGAGGGGCGGAGCTTTCTCTGAAATGATGTCGATCCTGGGACTATCCGATTGCGATGGCTCAGATATTTTCTCCCGGTGCGAATACGCTATTCAGAACCGTTCTGGTCCTGACCCCATTTTTGTTGGTTGGAGGTCTCTTCGGTCTTTATCGATTCAATTATTCCCCGTGGCAGACCCAGGTTGGTGTGCCGGTCGACCAACCAGTCCCCTTCAGCCACCAGCATCATGTCGCCGGGCTCGGGATCGATTGTCGTTATTGCCATACCAGTGTTGAAAAATCTGCCTTTGCCGGTATGCCGTCTAGCGCGACCTGCATGACCTGCCATTCGCAGATCTGGACCCAGGCGCCAATTTTGGCCACGGTGCGTGAGAGTCTGGCTGATGACTTGCCGATCCGCTGGACTCGGGTGCATCAGCTAGCAGACTACGTCTACTTCGACCACAGCGTTCACGTCCAAAAGGGAATCGGCTGCGTTAGCTGTCATGGTCCTGTGGATCAGATGCCGATTACCTGGAAGGCAAACACCTTACAAATGGGATGGTGTCTCGAATGCCATCGCCACCCAGAGAAGGCGCTGCGACCGCCGAGCGAAGTCTTCAATCTCAATTGGAAGCCAACCGGTGACCAAGACGTCGAAGGCCTAACCCTGGCTAAACGGGCCGGAGTTAAATCCAATCAGGAGATCACAGACTGTACCACTTGCCACCGTTGAAAACCCCCGACTTCGCCCCGTCGTCGAGACTCCGGGAGGCTACGTCGGGCAAGCCGGGGAACGAAATATGAAGCAAAAACAACCCCATCAATGCCGAGAACGAAAATATGGAACACAGTGAACGTGATCAACGCCGAGAATCGTCGAACCACACTGGGCGAGCGATCCCCGTTCCCGGCGTTGCCGGCGATGACGGCGTTACTCAATGGGGCAGCCTCGAGCAGCTGACAAATGATCCCGAATTTAACTGGTGGCTTGATCGCGAATTTCCGGCCGGCGCGCCTGAACTGAGTGACCCGTTGGAAAGACGCCAGTTCCTGAAGCTGATGGGCGCGAGCCTGGCTCTAACGGGAGTAACCGGTTGTTATCGGCCGCCTCAACAGAAAATAGTTCCTTACCTGGAGCAACCCGAACTCTTGGTCTCAGGCCGGCCCTTATATTTCGCTACGGCAATGCCGTTTAACGGGTCGGCGACCGGACTGCTGGTTACAAGCAATGAAGGTCGACCCACTAAAATAGAAGGTAATTCCGGTCACCCCCTGAGTTTGGGCGCAACCAGCGTATTCGAACAGGCAGCCTTGTTGACGCTCTACGATCCTGACCGCTCGAAAACCATCATGCATAACGGTCAGATAGAAACGTGGGAGCAACTGATCGCGGCCTGGCTCACAGAGCAAGATCAGCAGCTCCCTCAGCAAGGGCGAACCCTGCGATTTCTGATCGATTCCACCACGTCAGCGACCGCGGCCTGGCAGATGGGCGAACTGCAAAAACGATTCCCCTCAGCGAAATGGTATTACTGGGAACCGATCTCGCACGAGTCAATCATCGAGGGGCATCGATCGCTCCTTGGGAAACCTGCTTACCCTGAGTTCCAGATCTCAAAGGCGGACGTCATCATCGCATTGGATAATGATTTCCTGTTCGATTCACCCTATCGCCTGGCGTACACCCGAGCCTTCGCAGGCCGGCGGAATTATCAACGAGCGGATTTTTCAAACCCTAACCGCCTTTACGTGGCTGAGCCGAGCCCAACAGTCACCGGCTCGATGGCCGATGAACGACTATCGATAGCTGGGTCGGCCATAGGAGTTTTGGTTCAGATGCTGGCGGCCAGGTTGGGAATCAGCGAAACAAAGGCAGAAATCCACGAGCGCGAAGCCGTTGCCTGGGTGGAAGGCTGCGTCATACAGCTCAAGCAGGCAAAAGGGCGTTCCCTGGTTACAGCGGGTTATCGTCAGCCCGCGGAGATCCATCAGTGGGTGCACGCGATCAATGCGGCTCTTGGAAATATTGGTAAAACGGTGAATTATCGAGAAGTTCGTAATGTCGCGCCACTTCCCCCATTTGAAGGGCTGACTGAACTAGCCAGGGATCTGGGCTCCGGCCAAGTAGAGACCCTGGTCATCATCGGTGGCAATCCAGTTTTTGATGCGCCGGCCGACCTAGAACTTGAGAAAAAGTTATCCCGAGCGCGGTTTACCCTGCACCTTTCGCCGTTTGAGGACGAGACGTCGGCTGCATGCCAGTGGCATGTCCCCGAAAACCACTTTCTCGAAAGTTGGAGTGATGCAGCGGGAATCGATGGGACCACCTCGATTGTTCAGCCGTTGATCGCGCCGTTGTATTCCGGTTACTCCCGGCATCAGCTCTTCGCCCTTTTCCTCGGCCAAATCTCGGCTCAGGATTATGAGTTAGTTCGCGACTATTGGAGATCGCACGCGCAGTGGAATGACTTTGAGAAGCAGTGGCGCCGGCTTTTGAGCGACGGAGTCTTGCCGGTTAGCTCGGCTGCGATCATCCCTGTCGAAGGGCCGGGAAATCCTCCTCCGATCACAGCGGGCCAGTCAACAGCGGCGACGTCAGATACGATCGAGTTATCGTTTCATCCCGATCCCACCGTATGGGATGGACGATTCGCAAATAACGGTTGGGCCCAGGAATTACCAAAACCGTTTACTCGCGTAACCTGGGATAATCCCGCCCTAATCAGCCCGGCGTTAGCCAAAGAGCTGCAAGTTGCCAACGGTGATATAGTGGAAATCCGAACCAACGCCGGGAGGTTGGAAATCCCGACTTGGATTCTTCCGGGCCAGGCGAAGCGTACCATTTCTCTCTATTTGGGAGGAGGGCGTTACCGATGCGGTCGTCTGGGCAATAACGTAGGCGTTAACGTTTACCCGCTGCGAACTACGCACCAGCCATGGGGAGTCTCAGAAGTACAAGTGCGCAGGACGGGTAGGTTTCACCAGATCGTCAGTACTCAGTTCCATCATGCCATGGATGAACGGGAGCCGGTCCAAACCCGTACATTCGAAGAATTCGCACGGCGAGTTGTGCCACCGGATCAATTAATAAAAAAGCCGGAACCAGACCAGACCTTGTTCAACTTCGCGGAAAGGCTGACGGCTGAACACCAATGGGGTATGGCGATCAACCTGAATACCTGTATCGGCTGCAATGCCTGTGTGTTGGCTTGCCAGTCCGAGAACAATATTCCGGTGGTGGGCAAG
>JAFAIO010000264.1 GCA_019236675.1 Verrucomicrobiota bacterium | reverse complement strand
CAATCTTAATCGTCGTCGTCCTCCCGAAAGGTTCGGCAGATCTATGGAATTGCAACCACCGATCACCTGGAGGGGAGCCGCTTTTGCCCGTTGCCGTACGACCCGCAAACTTAGCTCTCTACGCCTGGTACGGCCAAGAAATATGTTAAACAGGCGGCTCCCGCGAATTACCCAGCGTGAAGCCTCGCCCAAACGCCTCTACGATTCGGAGACAGCCAGTAGAACTGCCACTCGTTGGTAACGTTCCCGGGAGCCGCCTGCTACGACGGGCTTAGGACGCATACGCGGTAGAACAAATCTCGCCGGGTCTTTTGGTACGCGGCAAAAGCGGCTCCCCTCCAGGCGCTGGGTGGTTGCAACGCCATAGATCTGCCGAACCTTTCGGGAGGACGACGACGATTAAGATTGCTTCGCTATTTACGCGATCTCAATTTCTCGTCCCTGATCGATCGAATCCGCGACGGCCTGAACAACCTTCATATACTCCAGACCTTCACCAAAACCGGGTTGGGGTAAGATTCCGCCAGGAGACCTTACGGCAGCAATGAAATCAGCTTCAACGCGCCAGGTTTGTTCCAGTTCGGGCGGGATCGGGATTAGTGTCAGTGCAGAATCGCCCAACTGCGCACCAGTTATCACGTCCTTGGAGAAGTCGTAAGACAACCTTCCCCGGCTTCCGTAAAGCTCTAATCGGTCAGGAGGAGGGAAGGGGACAATGCCGCTAAATTCCAGGACGCCCTCCATGCCATTGGCAAACGTGCAAAGGACTGTGACCATGTCCGGGATACGAACTTCGTAGGTCTGCCGCAAAGGGGTGATGGTTTTGCGGTGCGCCACGAGACTGGATATAGGGCCGAACCAGCGCCGAAGGATCTCTGCGTAAATCCCGAGGGTGAGGACATTCAGACCCGAATATTCATCCCGTTGCCGCCAGTGTGGGGGTGTGTCTGGGTCCAAGTAATCTCCCGTGAAACTATGTAAACGGAGGTGATGAGGCCGGCCGATGTATTCATCGGCCATCAGTTTTTGGATCAATCGGCTTCCGCGCAAACCGTGTGGCGGCGGACAAAGCATGGTGACCAGATGCGGATGTCGCTGCAAAGCGGCGCACATCTCTTCGGCTTCTGTCAAGTTCATCGCCATTCTAGCCTGACAGAACACATGTTTCCCCGCCTCGAGCGCAGAAATCGCGATCGTGGCGTGTAAATAAGGGGGCGTCCCGATCCAGATGATATCAATATCCGACTCAGCGACCAATTCGGCCCAATTGGCGTAAGGCTTGGCTTCCGGAAGAACTTCGGAACAAAACTTTTCCGAGCTTTCGTAGCTAGAATTGCAGACGCCCAGAATCTTGACGTCTTCGATTTGATTCAGTGCGGGGAGGTGGCGTTTCTTGACGATACTTCCGGCACCGACAATTCCTATCCTCAACTTGGGGTGGCGCGATTGCATGAAGTGCCCGTTAGACAAGGCTGAGGGCATTTTTGTTTAAGTCATTGGCACAATTAGGATTGTGAAAATGCACTCAAAGATAAGCAAGTTGCCGCGGGCGTTGCAGGCTGCGCGGTGAGCAAATCCGTTGAACGCATTGTTCCCAGGTCTCATCTCCCCGAAGAATCTCGATTTCGACCCGCAAATAGTAGACTGGAAGTGGCAATGGCCCGATAGCCGGGAATCGAACCGCGTCCTTTTCCGTGGTCACAACCGCACTTACGTCACGTTTAACGCAGCGTTGAAAGAAGCCCTGGAGCTCAGCTTCAGTGTAACGGTGGTGGTCAGCGAATTTGCGCGAGAGTTCGATGCGTGCCCCCAACTGCCGAAGCCCGTTTTCGAAGCTTTCCGGGGCGGCAATCCCGCAAACCGAGCCGATGTACAGACCCTGAAGATAATCCAGCGGAAGACGTTCATCCTTGTAAAGATGCCGCAAATAAAGGGGCTTGTGAGCGCATTCAATGATCTCGGCCGTCCGATTGTATTTTCGAATCCTGTCGATCAGTTCGTCGTTCGGATCATGGTTGCATTTGGTAATGAAGATATAGTTAGCACGCTTAAGATTTTTGGGTGGTTCTCGCAGCGTACCTCGCGGCAAAAGGTACTCATTTCCAAATGGCGCTTGGCGGTCGATCAGTACGATATCGAGCCGATGTTTAAGGTGTAAGTATTGAAGCCCATCATCGAGCAGTAGAGTGTCGGCGCGCAACGCTTTTATGGCATGCAGGCCACCTTTCACCCGGTCTTTGTCGACCACAACCGCGACGCCTTTCAGATTCGACGCGAGCATATAAGGTTCGTCTCCGGCACTGGCCGAATCCAGCAGTATGCGGCGTCCATCCGATACCACCCGAGGCGGTGTCTCAGCACCTTTTCGCAGAATCTTTTGGAACCAGCTTTTCTTTTTCCGGGTATCAACGCTCTTATAGCCCCGGCTGAGGATCGCGACCCGGCGGCCGCCCTTTTGCAAAGCGCGGGCGAACTTCTCCACTACCGGCGTCTTTCCAGTTCCACCGACGGTCAGGTTTCCGATGCTGATGACGAGACAACCAAGCTGGCGGTCTTTCAGGATCCGCATCCGGTAAAGATAAAGGCGCAGTTGGACAATCCCGAGGTACAAATGCGATAGCAGTCGCAGAGTGATTCGAAGAAGGGTCGGCCGGAGCCCGTGGCGGCGTTCAAGAATGACATCGATTGCGTATTGTTCGAGTTCATCCAATCTGCCTGGCATCTTGAGTCTCCTTTTTTAAGATCCTGGCGCCGGAGTTATCGGCCTGCACGATGCTGATCTTGCCTTTCGCTTTCCCGGCGGCAGCGCGCATGGCGTCGGCGACCGGTTTTGGATCGCGGGCGGTCAAACAAGCGATGGTCGACCCTGAGCCACTTAAGAAACCGCCGAGCGCGCCCGCCTGCTGGCCGGCGTGCACCAAGTCGCGCAATATCGGGACCAGTGGTTCACGGTACGGTTCGTGCAAGCGATCGTTAAACGCATCGCGGAGTGACTCGTAATCGTGTGTGGCGAATGCGGCGGCGATTAGCGCGACATTGGCGAGATTCTCCACGATATCGGTCCTCGGATACGTTGCGGGTAATACTTTCCTGGCCTCCGAAGTCGTCACTTCGAAGTCCGGGATGAATAACACAAAATGGAGATCTGAAGATACATCAAAACGCTGGACTACATTTCTACGAGCATTGACGACGGTGAAGCCACCGTTTAAAGCAGCGGCCGTGTTATCGGGGTGACCTTCTAAATGGTCGCAGAGCTGCCTAATCTCCGATGTCGAATAAATGTTGTCGGCCAGCTGGTTAAGCCCCAAGAGCACACCTAACCGCAAAGTCACACTGCTGCCCAGACCCCTGGCTGGAGGCACGTTCCCTTGCAGGCTCCAATCAAATTCGAACCGAGAAATTGTCGAGTTCGAGAAAAAGGCTTCTGCGGCTTCATCGACCATTTTGGGGCGGGGGCTCGGTGACGTGCTTGAACCGTTGACGCGGCAGACTCGGGTCCGGTTCCATAATTGTAGGGCCACACCGAGGCAATCGAAGCCAGGACCGAGATTTGTCGTCGATGCTGGGACCTGAACGGTGACTTCCATTGGCGGCACGCAGCATGGACCAGAGGGGGACGGAGATCAAGGAGAGGAGCCGGGAGCCAGAATCCAGGAGCTAGGCGGGGCTCGCACTAATCTTCGACGAGCGACTCGGGAAATAGCGTCGCCTCTCCTGACTCCCGGGTTCCGACTCCTGGCTCCTTTCTTTGAGTTCCTCGAACCTCTTGAACTCCTGAACGCCTGCCCCTATGGTTGCCCGCTTCACCCTATGGATGAACAGCAGGCTGCCACAGTAACTCCCCGATCTGAGGATCGAGCACCGGATCAGGCCCGCTCATTCAGAATCGTGCCGGACATCGCTCCCCATGCTCATGGATCGGTTTTGGTTTCGACGGGCAACACGCAAGTGATTTGCGCCGTGTGCCTCGAGGAAACGGTGCCCCGTTGGATGAAGGAGCAGAATGTTCCAGGAGGCTGGATTACAGCAGAGTATTCGATGCTCCCTTATTCGACCCTTACCCGGCGCCCGCGGGATATTTCAAAGGGAAAGCTGGACGGTCGTGCGGTTGAGATTCAACGATTGATCGGGCGCTCTCTCAGAGCGGCGATCGACCTGGATTTGCTGGGGCAGCGTACGCTTTGGGTCGACTGCGACGTGTTGCAGGCCGATGGGGGAACCCGGACAGCAGCTATTTCAGGGGCAACCGTAGCAACTGCGCTCGCCTTTGCTAAGCTGATCGCGGCTGGCACTTTGGAAAAATGGCCTTTGCGATCCCTGGTGGCTGCCGTCAGTGTCGGGATGGTGGACGGCAAGGTATACGTTGACTTGGATTACGAGGAAGATAAAAAAGCCACCGTTGACCTCAATTTGGTGATGAGTCATCGCGGAGAATTTATTGAGATTCAGGGGACAGGCGAAGAAGCGACCTTTTCTGGAACTGATCTTTCCGGGATGTTAGCAGCCGGTCAACGAGCAATTGCAGTGATCATTGGGCATCAGAGACGAGTTCTGCACGATCTGGCGCCTGAACTTCCCGAAATAAATTAGTACAAAGCTAAATACTTAGTGAAACGCGCTTTAATCACTGGAATCACGGGCCAAGACGGTTCGTACTTGGCGGATTTTTTACTCAGCAAAGGGTACGAAGTACATGGGATCATTCGTCGGGCCAGCACCTTCAACACTTCACGGATCGACCACCTCTACCAGGATCCTCATGTGCACGGGGTCCGGCTATTTCTTCATTACGGCGATTTGGCGGATTCGGTGCACCTGGTAAAACTCCTCTACAATCTGCAGCCAGACGAGATCTTTCATTTGGGTGCTCAGAGCCACGTTCGCGTCAGCTTCGAGATCCCTGAGTATACCGCGGATGTTACCGGGATAGGCACGATCCGAATTCTAGAGGCCATTCGCGAAGCCGGCGTTAAGCCCCGTTTTTATCAGGCTTCCAGCAGCGAGATGTTTGGCAAAGTGCAGGAGGTGCCGCAAACGGAAAAAACGCCGTTTTGGCCGCGAAGTCCGTATGGCGTGGCCAAAGTGTTTTCTTACTGGGCAACGGTCAATTACCGGGAGAGCTACGGGTTACATGCCAGTAATGGGATCCTTTTTAACCACGAAAGTCCCAGGCGAGGGGAGACGTTTGTAACCCGGAAGATCTCGCGAGCAGCTGCTCGAATTAAATGTGGTTTAGATAAGGCGCTTTATCTTGGGAACCTCGATGCCAGACGCGACTGGGGGTACGCGCCCGAATACGTCGAAGGAATGTGGTTGATGCTCCAGCAAGACCGTCCCGACGACTACATCTTGGCGACAAACGAGACCCACAGCGTCCGCGAATTTGTAGAGCTGGCTTTTGAGCGGGTTGGCCTTGATTGGCAAGAGTTTGTCAAACATGACCAGAGGTATGAACGGCCGGCAGAGGTTGATCTGTTGATCGGTGATGCGACCAAGGCAAAGAAGACATTGAACTGGGAACCCCAAGTCAGGTTTGAGGAACTGGTTCGAATCATGGTCGATGCCGACCTGGCTTTGATTGAGTCCCAGCGCGAGCCCGCGAAGTCGGCGGGGTAGGGGGCGAGGGCGAAACGGCGCACCGGCGAATGGGCGACACGGCGACACAGGGAAGGGGCGGTAGGGCTTCGCTCATTTGGTGGGGCGAGGCTCCGGAATAGCTGCAGAGGTTCGCAGCGCGAAAAAATGTTTCGCTGGTTTAGAGCGCGCAGTGCCTAAAAGCTGCCGAGCCGCGGGTGAGCAATGCGCCACGGCTTGGCAGCTCTCAGTCGTTGCATGCGATATACCAACGAACCGGGTTTTCTTACCCTGCGAACCCGTGCGCTATTCCGGAGCCTCGCCCCACCAAATTAGGGGCCTCTCTCGCTCAACTACCCGGCCAAGCAATCCTCTAGCTTCGCCGCGAAGGTTTCTTCTTTCAGATCCCTGCCTATAAAGACGAGTTGGCTGAAACGCGGTTCTTCCTTCTCCCAGAGCCGATCCCAATAGATCGTGAAGCGGTTGTTAACACCGTGGAAGACCGCCCGTCGCGGATTGCCGCTGACCCAGATGATCCCTTTAGCCCGATAGACCTGACTTCCTTCGCAGATAGACTGCAGCTGCGTATCAAACTCCTCAATTTCGAACGGCCTATCAAACTTGAACGAGAAGGAATTGATGTCGGAATGTTCGCCGTTCTTCAGCTCGTTTAAAAATTCCGGATCTACCGAAAGCTTCTGATCAAGATTGAAGACTTCGACATCGAGCAACTCCTTCAAGTTGACCTTTGATTGCTCGGTTCGGAAAATCCGAGCAAAAGGATTGATGGCCGCCAACGATTGTTCCAGGGCTGTAAGTTCCTGCTGGCTTACTAAATCCGTCTTATTTAACAGGATAAAATCGGCGAGTGCGATTTGTTCTTTCGCGACAGTCGTTTCCTTGAGCTGTTGACGGATGTTCTCTGCATCGACCAAAGTGATGATCGAATCAAGACGCGCGTACTGTTGGAGTTGGGGGACGTTCAGAAAAGTTTGCGCCACTGGACCTGGGTCCGCAATCCCGGTTGTCTCGATCAGGATATAGTCCAGATCGGTTTTTTTGAGCAATTTTTGAATGCCTTTAACCAGGTCTTTTCTAATGGTGCAACAAATGCAGCCATTGCTCATCTCGACCACGTCTTCGGTCTCGGTCTGAACTAATTGGCCGTCGATGCCAATCTCCCCGATCTCATTGATGATCAGACCAAACTTGTATTCGGACTGACCTCGAAGAATATGGTTTACTAGCGTCGTTTTCCCGGCTCCCAAGAACCCGGTCAACACACTTACCGGAATTATTTTTCGCTTGTCCATAGCCTGTATCGTTCATCGCGCGGCTGCCACGAAACGAACGATGCAGGCTGCGGATAGAAAACTTAAACTAAGCCGGCTGCTTTGAGAGTTTGATAAGCGCCGTTTTTGGCGATGGTTTTGAGCGCGCGCGCACTCAACTTCACCGTAACGAAACGCTCGAGCTCGGGCACCCAGATCCGCCGAGTCTTAAGATTCGGCACAAAGAGTCGTGGTGTGTTGGCGGTGACATGTTGACCCACGCCGCCCTTCTTCTTAGCCATACCACGACGATGGATGACATGCCCCTTTGTGGGTTTCGCCCCGGTTATGCTGCAGACTCTAGACATAGGACCCCTTTTGGAAAAGAGCGGAAAGATGCTGTTCTCAGCCTGGGGCGTCAAGTGAAAATGAGTTTTCCGGCTGGCTAAAGGCAAAATCATGATGAAACGGAGCCACCAGTTCCCGGCGCTGCCGGCGCTCCCGGCGGTCTCGGCGTTAACTTGAGTGGCTGTAACTTAGGGCGATCGGTAACGTCTGAAAGAGTGGCCCGCCTGTACGATCGAGGGCACACCCTCGCCCGCAGGCATGTTTAGTGTTATGGTTTCGTTGAAATAAGAGGAGTATATTGATGAAGAGGTTTCTATTATTGATCCTCGCTGTCGCCGGTCTTTTTTGCTTTGTCTCTACGAAAGCTGAAGCGGGCGTAGCTGTCGCTGTCGCCCCTGCCCCTGCATACTACGGCGGTCCTTATTACGGGGCTGCCTACTATCCCTACCCGTATCCTTATTGGTATGGCGGTTGGGGATGGGGTGGCGGTTGGGGCTGGGGTCGTCCTGGATATTGGGGTTACTGGCACGGTGGTTGGGGACGCGGCTGGGGCTGGCGTGGAGGTTGGCACGGTGGCTGGCGTGGCGGTGGTTGGCATGGTGGCGGCTGGCACGGCGGACACCGGTAATCCATTACCCTATTTAACTTAACAAAGAATTTGCTCCCGAGCGCTTAGCTCGGGAGCTTTTTTTTGAAGCTAGGAGCTAGGAGGGGCGTTGCTACATGGATCGTCCTCGTCATCTATTGGGTTTGTGGCGTGTGATTATGTGGATGCGCATCATAAGTTACGCGGAGCGCTGGCCTTTATCCCAGGCGATAGAGCTGCGACGCTAGCAGACGTTTCCGGGAGCCGCTTGTCTACCCCGAAGTCTTTCGGTGGCTGCAGACCGATATCGCTGACGACTCATAAAGCGGTTCCCCTCCAGACTCGGGGTATCGCATGTCACACGCGCGAAGCCAATCGATGACGAGGACGATTACCATCCATGTAGCGATGCCTCTCCTGCCTCGTAGATTCTAGCTCCTAGCTCCTACATGTTGACGTTCTCGTCGCTACACCGTACAGCTTCACGACAAGGGGATGATGATCTCAGTCCGGAATTTGACCAAGCGCTTTGGGGATTTTCCTGCGGTCCAAGACGTCACTTTCAACGTTAAGAAAGGGGAGATTTTCGCCTTTCTCGGCCCGAACGGAGCGGGCAAGAGCACCACGAGCAAGATGTTAACGACTTTGCTGGCGCCAACCAGCGGGTCGGTGGAGATCGATGGTCTTGATCCGGCAAAGCAGGGGAATCAAGTCCGCAAGCAAATCGGTATTGTCTTTCAGGATCCGAGCCTGGATACGGAACTCACTGCCTACGAGAATATCGAGTTTCACGGCGTGTTTTATCATGTGCCGAAGCGCGTTCGACGTGAACGCATTCCTCGCCTGTTGGAGGTCTTTGGACTGTGGGAACGCAGAGACTCCTTCGTTAAAGAATTTTCCGGGGGAATGAAGCGCCGTTTAGAGATCGCGCGGTGTCTGCTGCATACGCCCAAGATCATCTTTCTTGATGAACCCACTCTGGGACTAGATCCGCAAACGCGGCATCAACTCTGGTCTCAAGTCAAACAGCTAAATCAGGACGAGCAGGTCACGGTCTTTTTGACAACCCATTACATGGAAGAGGCGGAACGCGTTGCTGATCGGATCGCGATTATCGACCATGGCAAGATTATCGCCGAGGGGACAGCCTCCGAGCTGAAATCAGCGACCTCAGCGGACTCGCTCGAACAAGCCTTCCTCAATCTGACCGGTTCAGCGATTCGCGAAGAAGAAGCTACGTCGCTAGACCGCATGAGAAACATGGCAAAGATGTTTCGCAGATGAACGAAGAGAAAAAGCTCACGCGAGGGCGCAAAGGTAAGAGAAAGTCACAACAAACACAGGAATGACACAAAGGTTGAAAACCAAGACTTTTATTCGGAGGGCTGTGAGTCAAAGCAGGCGAACTTAGAAAATAAATAGCTTCGGTTACGGTCCGACCTTCGTGTTCTTCGTGTCTTTGTGGTGAAATTTGCTTCGGTTCTTTGCGTGAGACTTCAATGAGCTGCATCTACATACTCTGGATCCGACAGTTGAAGCGATATATTCGATCGCGATCGCGAATCGTGTCTTCGTTGGGCCAACCCATCCTGTATTTAGTGGCGCTCGGGTTCGGGTTCGGGCCGATCTTTCAAAAGGCGGGCGAAGGCAGCTACTTACAGTTCCTGGCTCCCGGAGTCGTGGGTATGACGATTCTTTTCACGGCGATGTTCAACGGCATCGAACTGCTTTGGGACAAACAGTTCGGGTTTCTCAAAGAGACCATGGTGGCGCCAGTGCCGAGAGTTTTGATCATGCTTGGCCGAACGTTGGGAGGCACAACGGTCGCCGTTGTCCAAGGTCTTATTGTAGTAATCGTTTGCACGCTGGCCGGGTTTCGCCCCGTCAATTGGGCGCTGATCCCAGCCGCGATCGCTTTTATGGTCCTGATCGGCTTTTTGTTTACCGCATTCGGGACCGCCGTCGCATCGCTTCTTTCAGATTTTCAGGGCTTTCAATTGGTGATGAATTTCCTGGTCATGCCCATCTACTTCCTTTCGGGCGCGCTTTATCCTTTGCGACATGCGCCACCGGCCTTGGAGGCTGTTGCGAGAATTGATCCACTTGCCTACGGGGTCGATGGTCTCCGGGCGGCCTTTTTAGGATCCTCTCATTTCGGCATGCTGACAGATTTTGGTGTCCTGGCCTTCGCCGCACTCTTGTTCTTGGGCCTGGGAAGCTACTTCTTCAACCGGATCCAGTTGTAGCAAGAAACGGGTCGGTTAATTCCAATAGGCTGATAGGGTCGACTATGACCGAATCGACCTTATCCATTGAGAACCGTCCGTCTGCCGCCTTTGGTGTTTCGGTAAACAGAATGAAAAGTCCTTCTTCGCATTTCGGGAAAATGGAAGTCGCGATCCGGGTGCTGGTCGACCGATCCGAAGATCAGCCGGCGTTGGCTGAAGTGGCTCGGGAATTGGGGATGAGCGAATTCCATTTTCACCGTCTGTTTGTTGAATTTGTCGGTCTAACGCCCAAAGAGTTTGTGCAGTTCATCACTTTGACGAACGCCAAAGCGCTCCTGCGGGAGTCTAACTCGCTGTTAACCACGGCGGCATCCGTCGGGCTTTCAGGCCCCTCTCGGTTACACGACCTTTTCCTGACGGTAGATCATAGGACTCCCGGCGAATTTAAGAACTCTTCCGGCCTGCGGATTCATTGGGCCTTGGTTGACACCATTCTTGGCTCCGCATTGCTAGCGACGACTGGGCGCGGGATCTGCCGATTTTCGTTTGTGCAGGACGCCAAGCAAGCGCTGATCGAACTTAGAAACAATTGGCCGGAAGCAACTTTGATCCATGATCCGGCGACAGTCGCGGAAATTCGCGATGAAATTAATGCGCGTTTGAATGGCGATGCGCCTAAAAGGCGTCTCGGTCTATTGTTGAAAGGATCGCCGCTTCGACTCCAAGTATGGCGAGCCCTCATCGATGTTCCGCCCGGATTCGTGATCCCGTACCACTCTTTGGCGGAGAAAATAGGCAATCCATCTGCGGTCCGCGCTACTGCATCCGCTGTGGCAGCGAACCCGGTAGCGGTATTGATTCCGTGTCACCGGGTGATTCGAGCGACCGGCAACTTCGGGCGCTACCAGTGGGGAACTGAACGGAAACTAGCGATGCTGGCGCGAGAATACGCCTTCCACCGGCAAAAAAAGGCTCCGTAGGAACCAGATCGTTATTGCTCGAGACGCAAAAAAGGCCCAGCTCCGGAGGAGCGGCATCTGTTCGAGAACATCTTCGATGCCGCTCCTGACGGAGCTGTCGCGTCTGTTGGTACCGCTTAGCTATAAAGATTTTGCTCCTACAGAGCCGACTATCCGCCGCGATAAAACAGGCGCAGAGGGCTCTGCATCGCGGCTTTGAATGGCCTACGAAACGCGACGTTAGGAATTGCCCGAACCAACCATCGGAACTCGACTTGTCGACGAGCGGGTAGTGGAACAGGTCGAAGGTTAGTTTGTATAAATGAATTTAGTCCTTGTAAATGAATTAAGCCTATCCTAATTTTTTAGGTGTCAGCTAATAGCTGGAATGTATCTTCGACCCGCCGGGGTCGACTTAAGGCCTAGCAGACATTCGCACCCATGAGCGAGAGAAGACCGACTAAACTCGATGGACCGACTAAGGTTAATGAGCCGCATGTCGTGCAGCTCTCGTTAGAAGGCGTACACGGGTCCGTTGAGGTACCGCCCGCCAAGGCCGGTTTCATGCGGCAGTGGCGGGCTTTTGTCGGACCCGCCATCCTAGTGAGTGTCGGTTACATGGATCCCGGTAACTGGGGCACGGATCTAGCAGGCGGCGCCCAGTTCAAATACGGCCTCCTCTGGGTAGTAGCACTCGCCAGTTTGATGGCGATTTTCTTGCAGCTCATCGCCGCTCGTTTGGGCGTGGCTACCGGCAAGGACCTTGCTCAGTGTAGCCGCGATTGGGCTCCGCGTTGGACCCGGTGGCCAAATTGGATCTCGATGGAAATCGCAATCTGCATGACCGATTTGGCCGAGGCCCTTGGAAGTGCGGTTGCGCTGAACATGTTGTTTCATATCCCGATTCAGTGGGCCATTATTATCACGGCATTTGACGTCTTGCTGCTCCTAGCCCTGCAAGGGTTAGGCATGCGACTGATCGAGGCAGTAGTCGCGGTTTTTGTGCTCACCATAGGCGGCTGCTACGCAATCGAGATTTTCGGTTTGGCGCCAACCCGACCCGATTTTATGGAGATGGCTAGTGCTATGGTACATCCCGACTTCACGCGGAGCGGTATGCTAGTCGTAGCAATCGGCATAATTGGGGCGACCGTAATGCCTCATAATCTCTATCTGCACACCGCGTTAGTGCAGACTCGCAAGTTGCAGAATGACGACTCTTCTATTCGCCGCGCGATCCGATTCAATACCGTTGACACCACGATGGCTCTGACCATCGCGTTCTTTGTTAATGCCGCCATCTTGGTGCTGGCAGCGATTGTCTTTTATGGCAAAACCAGCGTCGTAGTAGCTGGCGGCCAAACGGTCGAATTTAGTCCAGACAGCGATTGGATCCGAGTAGCTCACTTGACACTGGCGCCTCTGCTGGGAACGACTTTAGCCAGTACTTTGTTTGCGGTTGCTCTTCTTGCCAGCGGACAGAGCAGCACAATTACCGGCACTCTCGCCGGGCAGGTCGTGATGGAAGGATTTATGCGTTGGCGTATCCAGCCTTGGGTCCGCCGGCTAATCACGCGCACGATTGCGGTAGTTCCAGCGATCCTGATCGTCAGTTTCCGCGGCGACGGTAGCATTACGGATTTGGTTAACCTCAGCCAAGTCGTTCTCTGTCTAGAGTTACCATTTGCCATGTTTCCGCTGATTCTGTTCGCGAGCTCGAGCAAACGAATGGGGAAGTGGCGCGCCGGTCGATTCTTGTTGTTTGCCGGCTGGGGCAGCGCAATTTTGATCACCGCCATGGATATCTACAGCCTTCCGGATTCCCTGCGCCAAGTTTGGGCGGTTATCGTGGGACACTGAAAGGGGCAGGCGGCATGTACGACAAAATCCTGGTTACCTTGGAAGCAACCCCGACTGACCGGGCGATCATCGAACATATCAAGGCGCTAGCTGTGGCCATGCACAGCCGGGTTGTGTTACTGCACGTAGCCGACGGTTGGGCGGCGCGCACCTATGGTCCAGAAGCCGTGAGCGACGAGATTACCGAAGATAAGGCTTACCTGGAAAAAGTTCGGAACGAGTTTCGTTGCGCCGGCGTCGCAGCGGACGCCGAACTCGCTTACGGCGATCCCTCGCAGGAAATCGTAAAATGGGTTGAAAAAGAAGGCTGCGACCTGGTTGCAATGAGCACACACGGGCATCGCTTTATTGCCGATATATTCTTCGGGACCACCGCTCATCACGTTCGACATAACATCAACGTTCCACTGTTGCTGGTGAGAGCGAAGTGAGTGAATTGGGAATTTCCGAGAATCTAAGCGCCTCCTAAAACACTTCGGACCAAACTTGCATCTGCGTCCACGCTCAGCGCGGTGTGCTTCGGCACACGAGCCGAAGCGCGATGCGCATGCGGTCGCGGTATTCGGCCGGCGTCTTCGCCACTGTAAAAGTTTTCAGCCGCTTGTAAACATTTTCATCACCGGGAAATTCTGTCCGTTTTTGTCCGCTGATCTATAAAGATGTGGCTCCTACGGAGTCAGCAGGCTAAAGAATCACCAATGCCGCATCTCGATTTGTTGCTCGGCCTCGACGTCGGAACGACCAACATCAAATGTCTCGCCCTCGATTCACGTGGAAAAATTCTCTTCCAAGCTGATGAAAGGACTCCGCTCAGTCATCCCAAACCGGGTTGGACCGATTTCGATCCGGAACCGATTTGGGAAGGTGTCTGCCGGACCATCCAGACGGTCATCGGCAAGATTGAGTCACCCGAACGGATCAAAGGGATCGCAGTCGCAGGCGTTGCCGAATCGCTGTTTCCCATAGATAAAGCCGGGCGTTCATTGGGACCCGCTATTGCTTGGTTCGACCTTAGGACCACCGAAGAGTCTGCCTGGCTCCGGGATCGCATCGGATACGATCGTTTGTTTCAGATTTCTGGTCTGAATCCGGATCCGATGTTCGGTCTTTGCAAATTGTTATGGGTTAAGAATCATCAGCCTGAATTATTTGCAAAAGCAGCGCGGTGGCTCCACTTGGCAGATTATATCGCGTACCGGCTAAGCAACATACCGGCAACGGATCCCAGTTTGGCGTGCCGTACCCTAGCATATAATCTGGCCAAGGGAGCGTGGGAGACCGAACTGCTGACTGAAGTCGGAATCGATGCCGGTACTTTTCCTCCGATTTTGCGGAGCGGGACGTTACTTGGCCCGGTCACACCGGCTGCGGCTAAAGAAACCAATCTCCCTGCTACCTGCGCGGTTTGCGTTGGCGCCCATGACCAACTCAGCGGCACGTTCGCGGTGAGTGGATTGGCCAAAGAGGCAGTGACAGATAGTTTAGGGACCTCGGCCACCATTCTGGCGGTTGCGGAGAAACCCATCTTTAGTAGGGCTCTTCCCGACCATGGCTTAGCTCAAGGAGCGGTCTGGATTGATGAGCCAGTTTTTTATCTCACCGGCGGCTTGTTTACAGCGGGCGCCGCCATCGAATGGTTCCAGCAACAGTTAGGAGGCAAGGCCGACTTTGCGACTCTGACGGACGAAGCGGCAGGCACTCATCATGCCGTACCGATTTTTCTACCACATCTGGTGCGCAGTTTGACACCATTTCCCGATGCGCAAGCTGCAGGAGCATTTGTTGGGCTGCGGTCAACAACGACTCGAGCGGCAATGTTCAGGGCAGTCCTGGAAGGAATCGCATTCGAAGAGCGGGCAATCGTAGAGGCAATGGAAACCGTAGCCGGCCAGCCGCGACCGAAGGAGATCATTACGATCGGAATTCCGATGCAGAACCGGCTACTGGCTCAGATTAAAGCCGATGTTTACAGTCTGCCCTTAAAGATTAGCCCGGTCCGGGAAGCAGTCGCGTTAGGAGTGGCATTGTTGGCCGGCATCGGTACGGGCGTGTATGCAAATGGTTCAGCTGCTGTATCTGCCGTACGCCAGCAAGAGTTCCGGTTAGAACCGAACCCGGAACAGGCCGAGGAATTGGAGGTACGATATCAGATCTATCGGGACGCCTTTTCACAGCTCCGCCCAATTAATCATCGTTTGCGGAGTGTAGATCCAGTTTAGCCTTGAAAATGAGAAGTGGCCTTGGCTCTCTTAGGGTATGGCCGCTCGGCTGCCGACGCACAATGACTTGCCTACGGGGCAGGACACGCTGGGTCGCGAGCGGCTGGTCCAACGTGTAGCGCGAGAAATCGCAACCGGCGATCCGCCGCTCGTTTTTGGCGTCCATGGCGATTGGGGAGCAGGAAAGACCAGCTTTCTCTGCCAACTCGAGCATGAACTCACGGAGCAATGCTCGCTTTTCCCTAAAGCAAAGCCTCGGAGCAGAGTTTGCAGCGACATAACGGACGTGTTCACGGTCTGGTTCGAGGCATGGCGGTATCAGTACGAACCCTCTCCGATTGTCGCTCTTCTCCACGAGATCTGTCGACAGCTACCTCGACACAAGAAGATTTATGATGGCCTCAAGAAATGGGGAACCCTAATGACAAGAGGATTCTTTGCTGCCGTAGACGAGCTCAGTCTCAAAATAGAGGCCAAACCGTTGGGCACTGGCGGCGAGGCCGAACTTAAGCTGAAGAATCCAATTGAGGCAATTGAGAAGGCACGGGACGCGTGGGACGAAGAGCACCTCAGTGGGCGGTTGACGACCGATCACGTGCGGCGCCAGCTCCAGGAAGCCATCGCGAAGTTGCTGGGAAATGAACGTCGCCGAGTCTGTGTCATCATCGATGATCTCGATAGATGTGATCCGACCGGCGCCTTTCGACTCTTAGAGGGAATCAAAATCCATTTTTCGCTGAGCCAATGCATATTCGTTCTTGGCGTAAATATCCGACAGATCGAGCTGGCAATAGCACCGCTCTTACCCGGAGCCGACCAGAAAGCCGACTCGATTGAAAAGCACACCGAGGCGGCTGAATACCTGGAGAAATTGTGCTCATTCACGTGGAAACTGCCCTTTCTCTCGCCGGCGGCGAGGTCGAGCCTGTTGAGGCTCGGTCTGGCGAATCCTCCGGAGGCCAAAGTGGAGGAGACAACTCCGCTACCAGAAGCCTTAATCGCTAAAATTGCGACGGTAGCTGAAACATACGATTGCCTGCCGGCAAATCCGCGTAAGATCAAAGGACTCGCCAATAGCATCCGACAGCTGGCGGAGCACGGGTGGCATGATGAAGGTAGTCCCGGCATGGAGCTCGCGATTCCTGACAGCGAGGCAGAGACGCTCCTCATAGCTGCCGCGATTTACCATTTCCACCCCGAGTTACTACGCTACCTCCAGACATCGAAGAGCGCGTGGATTGAGGTGCTAAACTGGATCAACGGTAAGTCTGCTCTGCCTGGTGACTCTGATTTGCTGAAGTTCTTAATGACATTAAGATTTCAAAGTCAGGCTATGGGCGATACCGAAAAAAGCGCTACTCCGGGCGGCGTAACGCGGGCCAGCATGTATGCCGACCCGACTCACCTAAATGTCTTGCGCATCGAAAATCTCGTGCGCACGGCGACGGATCCAAGTTTCAAAAATTCCGTGACCTACGATTCAATTCGCCGGTATCTTGACCTGCAAGGATAAGTGATGGGGACTCTTACGCTTCCAACGGCCGAGCCACCTCTCACCGACGATTTCATCGAGCCGCATCGGGAGAATGTCCTGATCTACTACTTGGGCGACGTGGTCGATTGGCACGGATATGTAAAGTTTTTATCTTTGGCGGCGCTCCGCGAGACGTCTACGGATGTTTCTCTGGAGAAACTCTTTGTCGAGCCGTCTGTCGCCCGAGAGCACCTCTTGCCCGATGCGCTGGAAGTGGTGATGCCGGAGGTCACGCCGTTGTCTACGGCCCTAGCTCAAAACCCACGGCTGATTCTTCTTGGCGATCCCGGTTCCGGCAAGAGTACGGCGCTCAATTGGATTTGTGTGAGTTTGAGCCGGGGCGGAGAGAGTATTCTGGCTCAGCAACTCGGCGGACCGCTCGTTCCGGTCCCATTTGTACTTAGGGAACTTGGGCTCGGCCAGGAATTCGTGGAGGTCCGTGATCGTGCCAAGCGCTGGGACCAATTGTTGCAGCTCTTTCTAGCTCGGCCAGTGGCAAGTCACCTCTCCCAGGAGCGGTACAAACATAAGCGGTTTGAGGAATCGATCTTAGGTCGAATGCTGAGCAGCGGCCAGGCGCTTTTGTTACTCGACGGGATTGATGAAATCGGCAGTCTCGAAGTTCGCACTGCACTGCGCGAGGCTGTAATTGAGGGGATGCGCCGCTATCCCCGCTGCCGGTGGATGCTGACTTCTCGCATTGTGGGATACGAAGACGTCCGGTTCGATCGAGCAGTCCTGGCTGCGCCATCAGTCGCAGATCTGCCACAGCCGTCCCTACGGGAAGATCGAGACCCGATATTGGACACGATGGAGCGTTTTTATATCGCGCCGTTCAACGACGCACAGATTCAACAATTCGCTGCTCTTTGGTGGAGAGTTCATGAAAGGAACCCCTACCTTGCCAACGTCCGTCCAGCTGAGTTTTTGGAAGCGGTAAAACAAACTCAGGGGGTTCGAAGCCTTGCTCGAATACCGCATCTGCTTACGATGGTCGCGCTAATCTATCGCAGCCGGGCGGAGCTACCTGATGGCAGGGCGCTGCTTTACAGCTTTATTGCCGACGCTTATTTAGGGACCCTGGATAAGGAACGAAGGCTCGAACACTTGCGACCTATCCCGCATAGCGCCGATGAAATGCGGGGTTGGTTGGCTGTGGTTGGCTGGCATCTTCAACGTCGACGAGGGGTTCAGGTCAAGCCGGCGCAACCAAGCGAGGGCCTCATAGATAGCGTAGAACTGCTGAACCTCCTGACCGGTGTCATCCAGCCAAAGCCTGGAGACGATGCCAGTGGTGTTGCAACGCTGTTTCTGGATTACGTCGGACGCCGGAGCGGCCTGTTGATGCCACGAGGAAAAAATGAGTTGG
>JAFAIO010000538.1 GCA_019236675.1 Verrucomicrobiota bacterium | reverse complement strand
GCCCCAGTCCACGACAAGAGCACCGACGGCGCGACCAAGCTCTAAGCCGGCCTTCACATCGCTAGGGTAATAGAGGCCGGTCTGCACCAAGACCCGGGTTTCCTCCTCCACGCGCGCTTTCAAATAGTCTGTCTTTTCCGGAAGGAGATAGGCCAGGACTGTTGATGCGGCGCCGGCGACCACGGCTTGTTCGCTTGGGTACGAAGGGCTTTCCGGATTCGGCAGAACTGCTGTCATTGAAGGATCGAAGGCCGTCGGGTGCAGCCGATTGTAAGCGTATTTGGAGTCCCAAGCGGCAACGGTGCCGTCGTAGATCGCGACAGACAACAGCGCCATGATTCGAGTGTGGAGGGTGGCATTGGCCGGACCGGGAGGAATGGCGATGGAGGTCCAGCGGTAACCGGGCGGGCCGGCATTCCACCAATTTATCCGTTCAAGAGCAGCAGCGTCGCGCTCTTTCACTATCGCTTTCAATTGCGCGATCTCCGCGCGGGTTGTTGCTTCGTCTGGCGGCGGAGAAAGCCGCAGCTGATCGCCCGAGGTTAACACCCACGTTTTCCATTTACCGGCCGTGGGCTCTATCGGAGCCGAGATTGCCGAACATTCCAGGGTCAGCAAAACCATAATAGTCCAGTGCGTCAGCCTCGCCCCAGAGAATCCGGCCCAGGCGAGGTTAAACCAAATTGATGATCGGGATCGTGCTTGGTACGTCATAAGCTGGCGACAGTGAGGGGCCTGCTTTCGTGAACCTGATCGGCGTCAGTTTTTGGTTGCCGATTAAGTTCATTGTACCGAGTACTACTGCATTTTGCATGATCCAGTTTCAGCTGAGCCGATGCTGCGCTCGACCCGGCTGTTTCGAGGGCTCCTACGACGACGGTGCACCTTCGAACCGCCGTTTCCTCAGGAAAAGAGCGCGCCGCCATTCACGGCTACGGTCTGGCCGGTGATATAGTCCCCAGAGACCAGCAGCATGACGACTTGAGCGATGTCGTCGCCGGTTCCCACACGGCCGACCGGGATGCGGGCGGCGACGCCAGCCTCGATCAGCGGTTTGCCCATCTCGGTATCGATCAAACCGGGTGCGACCGCGTTAACCGTTACGCCTTCTGAAGCGAGTCTGAGAGCGTATCCGCGGGTCAAACCTTCGAGCCCGGCCTTGGCGGCGGCGTAGGCGATGCTAATCGAGCCGGAACCGATCCGAGCGCCGATCGATGAGATATTGATGATCCGGCCCCAGTGCCGCGCCCGCATACCCGCCAAAACGGCCTGGGTACAAAGAAAGGCGGATTTCAGGTTAACCGCCAGCGTGCGGTCGAAATCTTCTTCGGTGATGTCGTCGAGGCCGCGAACCGGAGCGATACCGGCGTTGTTGATGAGAATGTCGATTGGGCCGAGCTGCGTTTCGATTGTAGAGAACATGTGTTGCACGGAGCCGGCGATCGAGACGTCCGCAGCAATGGCGACAGCGCGACCGCCGATGCGATGAATGGCCTCGAGGACAGATGCCGCTTCTTCAGCCCGTTCGCGATAATTCACCGCAACCCCGGCACCGGCGTTAGCGAGGGCTAACGCGATCGCTTTGCCGATGCCACGCGAGCCGCCGGTGACTAATGCAGTGCGATTCTTCAATTCTGGCATGCTAATCACACATGAAGAACACAAAGCGGTACATCGCAAACGAAGATGTAGAAGCAGCGGCTCGCACCAGCAGTCCGAACACGGAGGAATGATTTACACAGCAAGGCCGCGAAGGTCGCAAAGAGGTTTTTCAGAGGCGTAAGAGACGTTCCGCGTTGCGATGCGCGATCTTCTCCTTGTCAGACGTGCTCACCGGAAGTTGATCCAGGAAAGCCCGCGCTTGAGACATCGATGCGTAAGGATGATCCGCCGAAAACATAATCCGATCGACGCCTACCTCGAACAACAGGTTAAGAAAAGTCGCGGTAAAATTGAAACCGCTGAACGTGTAGTGAACGTTTTCTCTGAGGTACGCACTGATGGGGCGCTTGAGTTTCGTCAAAGCATTGGGCATTACGTCGAGCCGCTGCAACATGAACGGGAGTCCCTCTCCAAGATGTCCAATCACGATTTGCAGGTTTGGATATTCATCGAATACTCCGCCCAGGACGAGCCGAATGACATGAACCGCGGTCTCAATATGCCAACCCCACCCGGGTCCAGCCAACATCTCATTGACTATGGGTGAAAAGCCGCTGTATGCCGCTTCGATGACCGGTTTCGGAGGTTGGGTCGGGTGAAAATAGATGGGAACATTGAGCGATTCTGCGCGCGAAAAGATTGGCCAGAAAAACCGATCATCTAAATAGCGCCCCCTATTGTGGCCGTTGATAACGGCGCCTTTGAAGTCGTGTTCACGCACCATTCGCTCTAATTCTTCAGCGGCCTTATCGGGTGCAGCGGTTGGCAACGCAGCAAATCCGGCAAACCGAGAGGGATTTTTTTTCACCGCTTCGGCGAGCAGATTATTGGCATCGCTAGCCATGTTCACCGAATCAGCTGCTTCTAATTGTTCGGTGCCGGGAGAAGTAAGTGACAAGACCTGGACATCGATCCTGGCGACATCCATCTCTGCGATCCGTTTGTCACCAAGATCGCAGAGTTGTTCCAAGAGCTTTGCGGCGCGGTCGCCGAATTGTTGTGCTCGGGCCTTGAGGTCGCGTCCCGGACCATCCAAAAACCCAGGGAACGCAAAATGTTCTTCCAGCGTGATGGTTCGCATCATTGTCCTTCGATTACCGAAGGCTCCAGTGCAACCGCGCGTCTCCGCTTCGGATTTTTCAACCCTTTGCTGACGCGTCCACCAGCAAATGACTTAACTGCTAACTGCTAACTGCTAACTGCTAACTGCTAACCGCTAACTCTTTAGTAGTAGATATCGACCACGGCGTTGGTAGCGCCATTCGTGACGACCGTGGTTTGTACACCGCAACTGGTCGCAACGTTGCTGATGCTCCAGTTAACCGACGGGGTACCGGCCTTTGTCCGGACGTTGATTCGGGACATTTGAGAAAAGGCGGTGTTAGGAAATTCTGAGCAGAGGTCGACTCCGTAGACTTCCAGTGTCTCGGTGCACCAAGTCAGCTGAGCGATATTTTTGATGGAAAAATTGGTTCCAGAAATACCAGTGAACGCACAGGTATAGTTGTATTTGGTGCCCACATGCGACGAGAGCTTAATCACGCCGGTCAATGTCTCGCTCGGACTGACGGTTACCAGGGAAGAATAATAGGCGTTGTTTCCGGTCACATACCAGCTAGCCACTGCCCAGAATTCTCCGCCGCCCGCAGCGCTGGGCCCATATTGTAATACCGGTTGAAGAATGGCGGTGCCGCTGTTGGGCTCGATGGAGTTGAATTGAAAAAGCGTCTGACCATCATAGGACGAAGGGGCCGGCGGAACGGTCCAGGTCGTATTGAACGAGGAGACCGGCTTGCCGGTCCGATTGAGCCAGCTGGCGTAGGTAATCCAGCCGTTGTCAGTAAACGGTACTCTGGAGTCTGTATCGATTGAGTCCGCGAAATCGATGTGATCACCGGTTAGAGCGTTTTCAGCTCGCATATGTCCGTCGGCCATACGGACCAAGTCGTAGCCCTCAGGGATCTGATGCACATGAGCGCGATCTCGATAGCCCAGTGGGGTTAAGACCTTAGTAGAGTCCTGAGTGACATCTTGGGCGATCAACGCCGTCGATAGGGAAAGCAGTAGGATAGCTACGGCTGAGACATGATATCCGAGGATTTTCATTAACATATGGAGGCTTGTTCGGCACCGAGATTACTGAAAAGGAAAGATTTGGCCAATACGCAAAACTGCGTATTGGGGATAAGTTCCGTGTGCTCTTAGCTGACTCACCGTTCTGCGGAGGCAGTGGTCAGACCAATGGGAACCAGAGTGGGTCGGTTGTCGCCTAGCGGAAACAAATCTGCTTGGCCCTCGGCCTGGATGGTAACGATCGACACCGTTGTTTCCGGCAGCGCTTCGGCTAATTTGTCTCGAAGCGGCTGTACTCTGGAATCGACGTCCCAACTCGAAACTCCTTTGGTTTGGCCCACGGCGATCTTCTTCACCCAGAGCACATTAGACTTTTGGTCGAACACCACGCCGATCCTGCTGGGAGGGGAAAAGAAACGTAGGGGGAGCGAATAAGTGTGGGATTCAGGAGGGAGTGCCGAAGCCCCAGACAAGCTGTAACCTAGTGACTCCACAACCCGGTCAATCCGCCTCCAAACCTTGACCCGGTGGTCGCGTTGCGGGAGCCGGATTTCGATAATTTTAGCCTGGTATTGGTAATGGATTACGCAACCGGCGAATGTTGCGACTGTCACAGACGAAACGAACCTCCGAGTCCAGAATCCCAACCGCACCCAGAGAAGCTACAAAAAGGCTTTCGCCGGCAGCGAGCGCAAAGAGGAGATTTTCAATGCTTTCGCCCGAATCGATCCACATAGGACTGCGTTTCCTGCGGGCCGGCGTCGCTATGTTCTCCGCGATGACAATATTTCTGTGGATCTGGTCTTAACGGAAATAGGGCTTTCTGGAACATGTCCCGGGAGCTTTCCGGACCCGACAGCAAACGGTAGACGGAGAATTGTTGGTCTTGAAGCCAATGCAAGATGTCGAGGCGTTGGTCAGGATCTTGCAGGTTCCGGCAGATGTCTGACCGATAGCGGTCGTCGAGTAATGTCTCAACTAGCAGCGGTGGAACCGAGTCAGTCGGCTCTCGCATTGATAGAAGGTCGTTTCGAGCTTTGTCGACGCCCCTTAGCCGGTTGTCTTCATGAAATGGCTCGGCACATTGGACACTCTTGGTGACGCAAAGGGTCTCAGATTCTTGGCGCCACTCAAAAATGTGACAGGTTCCGGAGCGTTTTTCGTGAGCGTCCGTCAGATAGACAACCAGAGTGAATGAAAAGGGATCCGGCGATCCGGCAGGCTTGAGAACGACGGAGCCGTACCATTTCATATGGTTGCGGTCCCATGAGCCTAGATCGGTTGTTCTGAGAAATTCGCCGAAGGTTTGTTCTCCTGAATTGCTCATATACTCAGTTCGTGGGTGGGTAACGGTCTGTGGGTGTGTTCTGTCCCGATTTGTTGTCATGTGCGACGGTAGGGCGAAAACCCGACTTCGCCGAGCCTACGTCGCGGCCACGCTCAAGGCTTGAGACGCTGCAGGGTAGGGCCGCGCCAAAGCGTAGCGGCGGCGGGACTCGGCGCGCCGATCGTATGGCTAACCGTGCAGATTTTCCCGCGCCGGTTTTGAGCCTCTCCTTGGATGTTGTTACGCCCGTACGGTCGTCATTATAAAAGGGAATCCGGCCAATGAAACCATTTGATCCGGTCCGAATGCCGGAAATCGGGATCATCGGTGTGCACGGTGATGGCCGGCCGACGCAACGGCTCAAAACCGGCGCGAAGTCCCCGTAAGGGCAACTGTATCCTCGGCGCGCCGAGTTCTTCGCCCTACCGCAAATCCCGATGAGGCTTGCTCATCGCCCCGGGCTTCAACTATAACGCTCAGTCTATGGATTTTGCGGTTATCCAAGTCTTCCTCGGGATTGCAGCGGGGATCATCGCGTACGTCTTAGTCTACTGTCTTCTCTTCGGCGGCGTTTACACAGTGAACCAAAACGAGCGCGCAGTAATTACGAATTTTGGTCGAGCTGAGCGCCTGGGAGACCGCACAACGCTCGACTTACCAATCGCCCAACATTTGAGTCCGGAACACCGGGAACGGTATGTGTATCCGCAGGTCCGGATAGTTGGTCCTGGGGGACCCTATCTGAAGATGCCATGGCAGAAAGTCCATAGAGTGCCGACCGCCATCCAAACCATCAATATCGCTTTTGATCCGGATACACCGGACGCGAACTCGAACGGCACCATTTTGGAAGGGGTCACAAAAGACCAGTTGAACATCGGTTTAACCGGACAGGTCCGTTACCGGGTCAGCGAACAGAACGTCTACGCATACCTCTTCGGAGTGAAACGGCCAATCAGTCATGTTCTGGGTTATTTCATCTCGATTCTTCGGGAACGAATCGCTAATTATGAAGCGCCGGTGGTCAAAGATCCAACCATCGATGTTAACGAGCCTACCAGCGAAAGCCTGGCTAAAGCGGGCGTGTCCATCAATGATCTGCGTAAGAATTTGAACGATCTTAACGATCAAATGGATCAGCAATGTCTGTCGTCAGCGGCGCGCTACGGCATAGTTCTAGACGCATCGCTGATCACCGGAATCGATCCGCCGCCCGAGATCGAGTCCGCGTTAGCGGCGATTAACACGGCTCATAATGAAGTCTCTTCTAAAATAAGCGTGGCGCAGGCAAGCGCAGATCAGAAGATCGAACAATCCAAACGAGCGGTAGAAATTGAAACCAATCGTGCTCAGGCCGAGGTCCAACCCTTGCGTTGGCTAGCTCAACAAATCGCCGACCTGAAGACCCGCGGCGAACACGCGTTACCGGCTTATCTGCGCAACGTGCGGCTGGATCTGTTCTCTAAAGCTAAACGAGTTGTGCTGACTCGGAAGGAGGAGAAATGATTTTTATCCTGGTTTTTATTATTACCTTTTTCGTCTCTATTTTCGCGCTCCCGATAGTTTTAGGTTGGTTGAAGCTGATCAGTTTCTACACAACGGTGAACGAAGGCCAGTGCAAGGTGTACGTCTTGTTCGGCAAAGTGTTAGGCGTTATTGATCAGCCGGGGTTACATTTGCTTTGGCTCTCCCTGGGACCCCAAGCAGCGCTTATCAAATTTTTTGGCTTTGGCAAAACATACCCAATCGACCTGCGCCTGGATCAGGAATACTTGCGGAGTAATCCTGTCAATTCCGAGGAAGGAACCCCGATGGGGGTAGGCGCCTGGTACGAAATGCGGATCAAGAACCCAGTGGATTTCTTATTCAAGAATGTGGATCCGCGAGGTTCATTACAAGCGAATGTGGCGAATGCTACCGTTCGTTCGCTCAGTAATATGCCTCTGGAAAAGCTGTTACAAGATCGGCATGAGATGAGCCGTTTGGTCCGGCAGGAAGTGTCACCTAAATCGCAAGAGTGGGGCTATCAATTGGGGTCGGTGTACGTAAGAAAAGTTCACTTCCGGGATGCGGAAATGATCCGGCAGATCGAACAAAAAGTGGTTAACCGGTTACGTCAGGTTACCTCGGCGATTCGCCAAGCCGGTAACAACCAGGTCGATATTATTACGAGCGCCGCCGAACGGCAGGCAGCCACCGAGTTTGCTAAGGCGCGTTCGGTGCGCCCTCAGTTAGTGGGTGAAGCACTCCGCGAAATCGGCCAGGATCCGGATGTATTGAACGCCGTGTTCGAGACTTTGGAGGTCGACCGGATCACGAAGGGAGGAGCTGAGGTCACCCTGATCCCGGATGGTAAATACGAGACGTTGGTGAGCCTGTTGGCAGGTACTGGAGGTCTAACCCCGCCGCCACCGCCGAGTAAAGACCATTAAAAACAACCGCGAATGGATCCGTCTCCGCAGAGCCTGCGGCGCGACAGGCAACGAATGGACGCGAACACAAACTTTAACCGCAGATGAACGCAGATTACCTTTTAGGCCGATTATGCCGACGAGCTAGAAACATTCTTAGCGGCGAACAGTGTTCGTCGGTCAAAGGCGCGATCTAAACCCACAGCAAAATCTGCGGATCATGCCCATCTGCGTAAATCAGCGTTCATCTGCGGTTAAGGTTGGTGTTTCGCGTCTATTCGTGTCCATTCGCGGTTTGCCTTTGAGATGCTTGCTCGTTTTCTAACTGAGAAGCTCTTTTCTGCGAGGGAGTTTCGGTTTTCGTTGGGGATTGGTTCAGTGGAACCGGCGGATTTTTTTCGCAACGTGGAAGGGGATCAGTTGCTGGAACTTAGAAGGCACGCGCTGGACTCAAGTCGCAACGAT
>JAFAIO010000178.1 GCA_019236675.1 Verrucomicrobiota bacterium | reverse complement strand
CATCGTTAGGACTCCTTTCTTCGCCGGGTCATGCAGCGCGTCGTACAACCGAGCGATCATCCGGCACGAATTGCGAAAGGCCGGGTGTTTGGTTACATCCTTAACTTTCTCTCCATAGATCCAAACTTCACGTCCGTCATTAAGGCTTTCGAGATACTCCTGTCCGGTTAGTGGTATAGATGGTTGGGCGGACTTCTCCTTAGCCGCTGTTTGGTCTTCCACGGGTGTGGCTATATCTTTCATTGTTGTTCAGGGGGTTTTCTTCAGCTTATCAACGGATTTAACAAAAATGGTTTCAAACGGGTGCTGCTCCATGCGCCGTCGCGGTGCGTTGTTCCAGATCGCGCAAAACCGCGAGCTCTTCGGTCGTTGGTGCAGGCGTTATTTCCAGGCTCGAAGAAAAACTGAGGCTCCACCCAGTCATTGCCCGAACCTGATCGATGGCCACACCAGGGTGGATGTTAGTGAGGGTTAGTTCTTTGGACGTTGGATGTGGACGAAGTATGCCGAGGTCGGTTATGACCGCGGCTGGGCCGCCACCCAGTAAGCCGATCCGTTTCCTATAATCGCCTCCCTCTCCGTGCCCCACCGAGGTGACGAAATCGAGCCGCTCAACGAAGGTCTTCTGCGTCTGTCTTAACACAATGAAAACTTCTCCGGCGGAACCCGCTATCTCCGGGGCGCCGCCAGCGCCCGGTAATCGGACAGTTGGACGGTCATAGTCACCGATTACAGTGGTATTGATATTGGCGAAACGGTCGATCTGCGCCGCTCCAAGAAAGCCCACATCGATCTTTCCTCCTTGTAACCAGAAAGTAAAAATTTCAGCAGTTGAAACCGTCGTGTCCGCAGTAGTGCAAAGCTCACCGTCGCCAATCGAAAGGGGCAAAACCGATGGTTTAGCGCCGATTGGACCTGACTCGTAGATCAACACAAGTTCGGGCGCATGAGTCAACCGGGCAAGATTCGCGGCCTTCGATGGTAAACCGATCCCCACAAAACAGACGGCTCCGTTTCGGAGCATTCGGGCTGCAGACACCGTCATGATTTCGTCTGCGGAATAGTGCATAGGCTTATGCCACCCTTTCCATGTTAGAAAATTTCTCCCTGAAATTTACCGGTCCGGATGCAGCCAATACGTTGACCTTCATCCAGTGAAGGAACTGCTCGCGGGACCGGCTGATTTTATCCCATAATTGATAGAACCGGTTATCCCGGTCGTAATAGCCCTGGGCATAGGAAGGATAAGCACCTCCTGGAGCGAGGCAGACCGCAGAAACCACCCAGCTCGGTAATACGCACGCGTTCGGTGGCGGCTCCAGCCTGTCCACTATCTCCTCCACGGTTACGATGACGCGTTTCGACGCCAGGGCCGCTTCCTTCTGCACCCCAATAATTCCCCAAATCAGAACGTTCCCGGTTCGATCCGCCTTTTGAGCGTGAATAACCGCCACGTCCGGCCGAATCGCCGGAATAGCCGCCAGATTCTCACCGGTGAATGGACAGGTGATCGATTTGATTCGAGCATTCACCTTCGGTAGATCTGTCCCCGTAAATCCGCGCATAGTCCCAAAGGGCAACCCGGCAGCGCCTGCCATATAAGCTTGGACCATGCCGGCATGGCTGAGCTCTTCGACGGCCAAGTTCGTTGGCCATTGTCGCTCAATCGCATCCCGTAACCGGTGAAGCGATCCTACGCCGGGATTTCCGCCCCAGGAAAACAGGAGTTTATTAGCGACACCCATCCCAATCATCTGATCGTAAATTAGATCCGGCGTCATCCGCACCAGGGTCAGATTCTTCCTCTCTTGCCGGATGATTTCATGACCGGCAGCGAACGGAATTAAATGGGTGAAGCCCTCGCACGCCACTTGGTCACCGTCCTGGACCAACTCGCTAACCGCATCCGCCAGTGGAAGAATTCTCGCCATGTTATTTATGGGACAGGGCACTAGTGGATTCTTCGACTTAGGCGCGGCCGGCCGAAAACTTCACTTCGTTGCGAGTCGCACCCGGCACCAAAACAAAATCGTAGGTAACAGTATAGAAAAGGCCTGGCCTGCCGTATCGGGTTGCGTCTTCGGATGAATCATGCCGGACGAACTGCACCACCAGAGAATTTTTCACCCCGAACACGGCATCGCTATCGATGTACGGATCGCCGGCTACAAACAATTCACTGATCACTTTTTCGTACCCAGGCGCTTCAACGATAACGTGAATATGAGCTGCTCTCATATTGTGACGCTGCGCGCCATCCAGGATTAGACCGGCCGGCCCATCCTTTGGAATCGGGTAAGGTACGGGCTTGGTCGTCCAGAACTGATAGCTGCCATCGTCAGCCGCTCGTAACCTGCCGCGGCAATTGAACTCGGCCTGGGATGCGTCCGTATTCTCGTACATCCCGTTGTCAGCGGCTTGCCAGATGTCTAAGACAGCGCCCGGGATGGGAGAACCATCAGTGGATAGGACCCGTCCGGAAACAAAGGTTGGGGTACCGGCGTCTTTTTGCCGGCAAATATCGCCGCCCATTTCAATCCAGGGAGCATCCGCTCGATAGAAGGGCCCAAGGACGCTGCTTTCGAAAGCGCCGGCTGGCTTCAGGTTGGTGTTGTAATCAACGACCATGGTCAGCCCCATCACATCGCTCATGAGAAGAAATTCGTGCCGGCTGGCGTCAGAGATTTTACCGGCAGCAGTCAGAATTTCGGCGAGTCTGATGAGTTCGTTGGTCGTCAGATTTACCTCGGTGGCAAAGGCGTGGAGGTGTTTAACTGCGGCCTGAAGCAGCTGCTTGGTGCGCGGATCAGGGGTCTGATCGAAAGACCGGAGGACGGCCTGGGTGATATCGGCGGCGGTGGTGGGAGCAACGGGGGGCGTCATGGCGGAGCGTGTTCGTACACCGAACACTTGTGCGGAAATTAGCGTTGATCCAGGATGATGTCAAGATTTTTGGCCCAGGGGGTCCTCGGTTTTCCAGTTGCGCAACCTTCGGCTTTTAGGTAAGAAACAGTCATGTTCGAATACCGAACGCTATGACCATAACGGCTGCTTAACTCTGCATTACTATCTGCCAGTGCCTAAAACAACTGCTCCATCTACTTTTGCCGATTCACCTGACTTCGTTGTCTCTTTGGCTAGAGGGCTAGAAATTATCAAAGCTTTTGGCATCGCCGGCGAAGGCGGCGTTGCCCATTCGAATATGCGGGCAGCAGACGCAATGACCTTGAGTGAAGTCGCGGAGAAGACCGGGTTAGCACGGGCCGTCGTGCGCCGGTTTCTTTATACGCTCGCAGAACTGGGATATGTGACCACCGATGGAAAGTATTTTCGGCTTACGGCGAAAATTCTCGATCTCGGATTCGCTTACCTCTCCTCATTTTCGTTGCCAAAACTCGCGGAAAGATTTCTGGAAGAGGTGACGCTAGAAACCAAAGAATCTTCGTCCGCTTCGGTACTGGATGGACAGGAAATTGTCTATGTTGCTCGGGTGCAAACGCGTCGCATCATGTCTGTGTCGCTGGGGATCGGCAGCCGATTACCCGCGTTTTGCACTTCCATGGGCAGAGTGCTGTTGGCTCATCTTCCAGCCGAGGCGCTCCAACAATATTTGAAGACGGCTAAGTTCGAACGTTTTACGGAAAAAACCGTGGTCGAGGCGGAGGCCTTACGAAAGGAACTCAATGTGGTTGCGAAACAAGGTTTCGCCTTGGTTGACCAGGAACTGGAGATAGGATTGCGGTCGTTGGCTGTGCCGGTTTTTTCCGGCGGGGGAAGAGCGGTTGCGGCGATCAACATTGGCACTCAAGCGGCACGAACCACGAAGGGCCAATTGCTGCAACAGTTCTTGCCGGCTTTGCGCAAGGCGGCAAAAAACATCTCATCGTGTCTCGGGCATCTGTAGTGGTAACGCGGAGGGATCCGGTGTCTATTGCGCGGCCGCGGGGCAGCCCTTGGCAGGGAATGCGTCCCAGGGAGCAACCACTCCAAAGCCCGGAGGGGCGTTGCATTCGCGCGCAACGTCGATGGCGTCAGCCACCTAAGATTGAGAGCAACGGTATTTGACTGGCCACACCCGCGACGCCCGGAAAACCTGTCGCGCCGTAGTCTGCGGAGGCGGAATCGTGCCACGTAATTTCGGGTCCCACCTTGTGGGGCTGGAAACGCTACAGGGAACCGCGGCTAAAACCCGAGTCGAACGAATTGAATCACGCGTGAAGAACCTTGGCCGGTGGTAAGGAAAGCGAAATGCGGCTCCCCTCCGGATGCTAAGCGCCTTACGTTGATGCGCAGCCGCAGGACGTTCTTCCTGTGTCATTTCCTATTGACACTTCAATGCGGCTGCCCCAGAGTGGCGTTTATCGTACATGCGTTCGTTTAACGAACGCGCTTCCTCATCACTCCCCCAGAACCATGAGCCCTGTCAATTCCTCAGTTCGACTGTGGCGCCGGCGTGACCTGATTAAAGCGCTCGGCGCAACCGCAATTGCTGCTCCTATCATTCTTCGCGGCACGACCACCAAGGCCGCTACTTCCAAAGTAATTAAGATCGGCCATGTCACCCCTCAGACTGGTGCTCTCGCCCCTTTTGCAGAGGCTGATCCCTTTATCCTGGATCAGATTCGAAATGCTGTTTCGAAAGGAATTAACAATAGCGGATCCACGTACCAGCTCGAGATCATCAGTAAAGACAGCCAGTCCAAAACCAACCGGGCATCAGAAGTAGCAGCGGATCTGATTCTCAAAGAGAAAGTGGATCTCATTGTGGCCTCAGGAACGCCGGAAACGACAAATCCGGTCGCAGATCAGGCGGAAGCGAACGAGGTTCCCTGTATTACCAGCATTACGCCATGGCAACCTTACTTCTTCGGGCGGCATGGCACTCCTGATAAAGGGTTCACCTGGACCTACCATTTTTTTTGGGGTCTCGAAGATGTAATCGCTTCGTTTTTCGCACTCTGGGGCTCAGTAGATACCAACAAGGTTGTCGGCGCTCTGTTTCCGAACGATGGAGACGGGAACGCCTGGGGTGATGCTCAAACTCGGCTTTCCGCCTGATCTTCAGAAAGCAGGTTATAAGCTCGTGGATCCTGGACGGTTCCAACCGCTGAACGATGATTTCGGCTCCCAGATCTCCGCGTTCAAGAATGCCGGCGTCGAGATCGTGACCGGCGTAGTAATCCCGCCGGACTTTGCAACTTTCTGGAACCAAGCCGCGCAGCAAGGCTTTAAGCCGAAGGTGGTAACGGTTGGGAAGGCCTTGCTATTCCCGGCTTCAGTAACTGCGCTTGGAGATCGGGCTGACGGCTTGTCGTCTGAGATATGGTGGTCCCCAAGCCATCCGTTTAAATCGGGTCTGACAGGTCAAAGTGCTAAGGAGTTGTGCGACACTTACGAGCGTTCAACCGGTCGTCAATGGACCCAGCCAATCGGGTTCCAGCACGCGCTTTTTGAAGTTGCGATTGATGTGTTGAAAAGGACGAAAAATCTGAGTGAGCCTTCGTCTATTCTCGAGGCGATTACGACGACCGATTACAACTCGATTGTGGGGCCGATCAAGTGGTCGGGCAAACCGGTAAAAAATGTGAGTAAAACACCACTGGTTGCGGGTCAATGGCGTAAGAAAGATAAAGGTTTCGCACTTGTGATCTGTGAGGATGCGACTGCACCAAGCATTCCGAACCAGGACAAGTTGAGGCTCCTTACCTAAATCCATCTTGGATTCCGGCGAGGATTTCCTCGCCCTCAACTAGTAGTGATAGGCGCAAAGGTGGAGTCGTTCCGATGAGCGCAATCTTACAGTTACAGGGGATCTCAAAGCGATACGGCGCTGTGGTGGCGAGCGACAATCTTTCGCTGCATCTCAACCCGGACGAGGCGCTCGGCGTGATTGGGCCGAATGGGTCCGGCAAAACAACGATGTTTAATATTATTACAGGCATCGCCGTAGCCGACCGCGGCCACATATTTCTGGAGGGAACCGAAATTACGCGTCTGCGTGCGTTCGAGCGTTGCCGGCGAGGTATTGCGCGTTCGTTTCAGATTCCACATCCTTTTGGTGGGATGTCGGTCTTGGAGAATCTCTTAGTCAGCGCCGTTTTCGCCCAGGGAGAGAGTGAGAAGAAAGTCAGCCATCGATGCCTTGAAATCCTTGAAGAGACAGGCCTCTTGGGAAAAGCAAATGTCAGGGCTGGCAGCTTGACCTTGCTCGATCGGAAAAGATTGGAACTGGCGCGAGCTCTCGCCGCGAACCCGAAGGTGCTTTTGCTCGATGAGATTGCCGGAGGATTGACGGAGCAAGAGTGCAGGCTGCTGATTGAAGAGATCACTCGGATCCGGTCGCGTGGGGTCTCGATTATATGGATCGAACACGTCGTCCATGCCTTGCTTGCGGTTGTGGACCGTCTCGTGGTCATCAATTTCGGAAAAAAAATTGATGACGGTGAACCGCATACTGTGATGGGAACCCAGGCAGTCAAAAATATTTATATGGGACCGGAAGGCGATGCCGTTTAAGCTTCTCGAAACCCGCGGTCTGGCCGCCTTCTACGGTGACTTCCAGGCGCTCTTTGGAGTCGATTTCCAGATCGAACCGGGAGAGACAATTGCGGTGATTGGTTCGAATGGCGCCGGCAAATCAACGTTTTTGAAAAGCTTGGTCGGCCTGGTCCGGACAAAGGCCGAGACGGTCAGTTTCGACGGTCAGGCAATTTGGGGCAAACCCGCTTATCGCATCATCGCTCAAGGGATTTCGTTAGTTCCTGAAGGGCGGCGTTTGTTTCCCTCCTTAACGGTCGAAGAGAATCTTTCGATCGGCGCGTATAGCAGGCGTAAGGGACCATGGAACCTTGACGCTCTTTATACCGTTTTTCCGGTTCTCAAAGAGAAGCGCAAGTTGCCCGGAACCGCACTATCCGGCGGGCAACAACAAATGGCTGCGCTCGGTCGGGCCCTAATGGCGAACCCCAAACTGTTATTGTGTGACGAAATCAGCCTTGGGCTTGCACCGATCGTGATCAGGGAGATCTACGAGCAATTGGAAAAAATTACCTCTAATGAAACCACGGTGATTTTGGTGGAACAGGACGTTAAACAAGCGATGGCAGTCGCCGACCGTGTTTACTGTTTCCGGGAGGGGCGGGTAGTGCTGGAGGGGAGACCATCTGATCTTGGTAGAGAGCAAATTACCAAGGCGTACTTCGGAGTGTAACCCATGGATCTTGCTGCTGCTCTTTTGGATGGTGTGCTCTTAGGTGGGTTGTACGCACTGTTTGCGGCCGGTCTCTCACTCATTTTCGGCGTGATGCGGCTTGTTAATATTGCCCACGGCGATCTGATTCTGCTTTCTGCGTTTGTCGCGTTGACCGTAACAAGTTGCTTCTCGATTCACCCCTTATTCTCTCTTTTTCTGGTCGTCCCGTTGATGGCGGTACTCGGGTACGCTCTGCAACGTGCCGTTTTTAACCGCACATTGGGTAACGACATTCTACCTCCGCTCCTTGTTTCGTTTGGTCTCTCGGTTTTTCTACAAAATGCCTTGCTCCAGATTTTCAGAGCAGACAGCCAGCGGTTACATGCGGGTCCATTGGAGACCTGGCATCTCGATCTGCCGTTCGGAATCACTATGGGAGCGTTACCCTTCCTGATGTTTATCGTGGCGGTCTTGGTAATAGGCGGCTTACAACTATTACTCTATCGCACTGGACTAGGACGTGCTCTCCGTAGCGTATCCGATGATGGCGAGATTGCGCAGGTGATGGGGATAAATAACGCGCATCTCTACGGAGTAGCGATGGCTATCTCACTCGCCATCGTCTCGGTAGCCGGCGTCTTTCTTGGTATCCGCGCGAATTTCGATCCGTCGATTGGTCCAACCCGGTTAATCTTTGCTTTCGAGGCGATTATCATCGGCGGTCTTGGTGACCTTTGGGGAACGCTTGTCGGCGGAGTTATTCTCGGGGTCGCCCAAACGTTAGGCGCCAGGATCAATCCGGGTTATCAAATTCTGGCGGGTCACTTGGTTTTTCTAGCCATTCTGACCGTGCGACCTCAAGGTTTCTTCCCTAGGACCCGATGACCGTATGATCGAAATGATTCGCATCGAACGAAACAACCGTGCGAGACGTTTCTTTGCAGTGGTCGGGCTTTTTCTACTTTGTTTGCTGATCGCCGCGCCTTTCTTTGGCAACCGGTCCGTACTCTATCTATTAGTCGAAATTTTCGTCTATGTCGCACTGGCCAGTCTTTGGAATTTGTTGGCTGGGTACACCGGATTGGTTTCGATCGGGCAGCAGGCTTTTGTCGGTTTGGGAGGTTATTCCCTTTTTGCATTAACCATATTCACCGGGATGCCGCCGCTCTTAGCGGTACTTGCCGCCGGTCCAATCGCAGCTCTGCTTGCCATCCCAACTGGATTTGTGGTGTTTCGTTTCAAGGGCGCCTATTTTGCTATCGGCTCGTGGGTAGTTGCGGAAGTGTACCGATTAACCTTTGCCCAAGTGAGTGTCCTCGGAGGAGGGTCCGGTACAAGTTTGCCTGTTGAAATTGTCCAACACATCGCTAGCAGCCGGGCAGAAAGGGACAGCGTGATCTACTGGACCGGCCTAGGTATCGCGGTCGCAGTGTTAACGGTTATCTATCTAACTCTTCGATCACGCTGGGGGCTGGCCCTGACAGCGATCCGCGATAGTGAGGCAGCCGCGGAAAGCGTTGGCGTTGATAATTACCGGACAAAGTTTCTTATGTACTTTCTTACTGCCGGCGCAACGGGCTCTATCGGTGCTCTGGTCGCTTTGCAGAAACTTCGGATCAGCCCCGATGCGGCTTTT
>JAFAIO010000134.1 GCA_019236675.1 Verrucomicrobiota bacterium | reverse complement strand
GTGGCCATACACGCGCCGAGAGAAATATTGCGAGATCCCTTGGGCGCGATCCAAAGCGGCTCCCCTCCCGACGCTGGGCGGTATCACATCACAGGAACGCATCACAGCTTTGAAGGACGAGGGCGAGTTCCAACTTTTGGAATCGGATTTAAGCGAACTGCCATCGAAACCCGTCGGTTCCCCGGGTGACACAGCCGGCGGAACTTTCTGCAAAGTGAGAAGTGAAGCAGAGTGCGTGACTCTCAGAAGCATAGGAAAGGATCCACCTTCGCGAAGCCCGACTGGCTTCTGGAAATTCACAGTAGACCGAACGGAGATCGGGACGATATACCTGCAGCGGATGATGCATGACATCACCTAGGAACAAAGCTTCCTGCCCACCAGAGCGGAGGCGAATGGAAGCATGGTCGACGCTATGCCCGGGTGTTGGTAAAAACGAAATCCCGTCGAGGAATTCGGTGCCATTGACATCAATCATCTCGGCCAGTCCCGATTTGATGATGGGGGCAACGCTCTGGTCGTATACATTCGAGGCAGGTTGCCTCACTGGTCCACCCAGTCTAGGCGGTGGCAAATCGGCCGCCTGCTTATAGCCGGATAGGCTTGCGTTGTACCGTTGTTCGGTGCGAGAGAAGATATACTTAGCATTTGAGAAAGTCGGAACCCAAAGTCCATCTTCATCACGGGTGTTCCAGCCGACGTGATCCGCATGCACATGAGTCATTAGTACGAAATCGACGTCTTCTGGTTGGACGCCGGCGGCGAGAAGGCGATCAAGGTAAGGTAAATCGAGATGATCGAATTGGGGCGCGGCCGGTAGAGTTTTACCGTTGCCGACCCCTGTATCGACGAGGATGGTGTATCCGGAAAAACGGACCAGCCAAGTATGGACACTCTCGGTCAGCGTACCTGTGTTACGGTCATACGAGCCGTGGCCAAGAAAGCGCTCGTAATGTTCCAAGGCGCCGGCCTCAAGATCCGGATAAAGCACGGAAGGGACAACATTGGGCAAAGGTATCTCGTCAATGCGTGTCACCGTGGCGGCGCCGATCTGGTAGGTTTTGTTGAGATGCTGCATGCTTAGAATAGTCTGATAGGATTTGATTTGATGTATGTTAGAACCCGGTCATGAACGACTCCAATCGACCCAACTGATGCGCTCTATCGATCATTTCGATCTGCGTTCCTTCGACTTGAATTTGCTCATCGCATTTGATGCGTTGATGGAAGAGCGCAGCGTTACACGAGCGGCGACCCGCCTTAGGGTTAGGCAGCCTGCGATGAGCCACAGCCTTTCTGTCTTGCGAATGCTGCTGCAAGACGAGCTCTTCGTTCGAGACGGATCGATCATGCGGCCCACCGCCCGCGCCCTCGACATTGCGCCGGCGGTTCGCTCAACCTTGCGACAGATGGAGGAGATCTTACGGTGGAAAGAGCCGTTCGATCCCGGCCGAGAGGACCGGACGTTTCGCTTAGGTTTTTCCAGTGACGTCGAGCTACTAGTAATGCCGGATCTCACGGCCCGGCTTCGGAGCGCCGCACCCGGGATTCGCTTATTGGGACGCACCGCCGAGCGAGCCGAGGTCCACCGCTTATTAGATGAAGGGGAACTGGATGTTGCGATTGGCTGTTTCGAGCCCGGGGCATCACGTTACCGTGGAAAATACCTATTCGAACAGACACTTTCCTGCTGTTTTAATCCGAAACTATTAGACCTATCTGTACCGATTGATTTGGAAGCGTACGTTAGTGTCGGTCACGCATTAGTCACGCTGAGGGATGATCTTCGGGGATGTTTAGCAGATGCGCTTTCCCGATGTAACGCGGAATTAAACGTTGTCACCGCATCCTCGAACTTCCTAGCTGTACTGTCGACCGCATCGCAAGCTCCGGTGTTAGCCACTTTACCGTCGAGAATGGCTCAGCGTTATGCTCCCAGTTTCGGGCTCACGGTTAGTCCAGTCCCTCTGAAAATGCAGGTTGCTCCGGTGGCGATGGTTTGGTCTGCACGGGCAGATCGGGAACCGGGTTCCGCGTGGCTACGCGCACAAATCCGGCAGATTCTGGCCGGTTACACCAAACCCGCGGACAAAGTTTTGAACGGTGGTTATTCGGTTAACCCAACGAGAAAAACTAGAACCGTGGTTTCAACGAAGAAGGGCCTGATGTGAGTTTCGGGGCGCAATCGTCTCGGTCCATCCGTTCTCTGCGCAATGGGATTCCGGATCTAAAAGGCCAATGGTTGCAAGAGCCAATGGGAAATCATGCAGGACCGTCCTCCTCGCCCACTTTGGTGGGGCGAGGCTCCCCGAACGACTCGGCGCCGTCAACAGGGTCTAAGATGAATCACGCTCAAGCGCGATTTTAGGCCGACCGACGCGCCGAGTCGCCGCTGCCGATGTGCCAACGTTCTGCGCGAGCCAAATCATATACCAGCGGCTCGGCGGATCTGCTGGCCTAATGACACTGGTTGTAGTGACTCATGGTAGACTCTTGTTAATGCTAAAGGGTCGTTCGGGAGCCTGGCCCCGCCAAGTGTGAGGACGACGGCTGGAGCATGCATTGAGCGCGCCGAAAAACGATCGTGCATCAACCCTTCGATTAACAAAGGCGTGTGGCCGGGGCGGCGTTGCTCGAGAAAAAGAGGCCACTGCGAGCTGTCCTACCGACAAAACTTATTGTTCGCCAGTCGAACCATCCCACTGTTCTGGGGTGGGATGAGGAAAGAGAAATCTTGGCGAATAAATCCTAAATGAATCAGTGATCAGCCAGCATAGACAGTAGCCAAGGAATAGGAGGGCAGAGATCGGTTGAGCTGAAAATATCCAAAGTTGTTTGAAATGGAACAGGTAGCTGGTCCTGGTATTATGATTAACGAACTGGAGCACAAAGGCGGTGCAAACCAGGGCCCGGGCCCAGAATGGATATCGTGCATTGAATGACAGGACCAGGCCGAGGACGAGTGCCGGCGCCAAAAGTAAGTAGGTGTGAGATTCCGTTGCCGGACCACATAGGACCATCCAGACTGAGACAAGAAAGAAGAGCGTAGTCAGCACGCGCTCGGTTTCCCAGTGTCTCCATTTACCCCACCGGCAAAGCAGGGCCAACCCGGCGCCAGTACCAACTTGGATCAAGGTGTATACCCAGCACGGGATAGGTAGATGACCGATGCAATGGATCAAGAACCACAGATCTAGAGGTGCATAGTTAATTGGATAATTCAGTCGATCATCTGAAGTACGGGTGGTAACCCACGCGTGATACTGGTCGGAAACATAGGACCAATGCTGAAACAGAAAGGGGGCGACGCCTAGGAGCAAAAGGGTAATGAGCAGGCGCCAGGCGAAGCGTCGAGGTGCGATCGCGCAGATCAATATTCCTACAGCGAGAGGATAGATTTTAAAGTAGGTCGGAATGACAACGCAAAGAGCCGCCAGATTCCAGCGTTCGGTATGCACCGCGGCGATCGCGAACATCAGGAGGCCAATAACCAACGCGTTTGCTTGGCCTACATCTAAGTTACCGAGCGTAAAGGGTAGGAGAAGAAGGTAGATGACCCCGGAATAGGCCCGACTGAAAACAGGGAAGAACGTCGTCTTAAGCAGGGTTGCTAATCCCCCGAGCAAAGCGCTGGTGCTCAGCACTAGCCAGAGAGTGTAGGCGACCCCCTGAGGCAAGTACGCCAACGGCGCGAAAAAGACCGCCGTTAGAGGGCTGTAGACGAATCCGCGCCAATTGGCATAAAGATATTCGCCATTTGTCCAGTGGGAGCCGGCCAGGATATAATCATTGAACGCGTATGCCCGATGAAATCCCGCACAATAGCGCACAACCAACACCAACAGGGCCACCGCCCAAGAAACCCAAGCAGTGACCGTCCAAAACGTTGGGTGTTTTAAAATGGCGGTGGAGCGACTGGCCAGCATTGTCTAGTGATTTCTTGTCTTCGGAACCAATTCACAGTGAGGTTTCGAGCGGTGCCGGCTCCGAGTCGCCGGGTTTTATGGAAATGGTTGGCCTAGCAGGTCGCGCGCCAGGCCGTTACGATAAACGGATTGTTTAACGGTCCGTTTAGAAACAGATCGCCTGGCGCGACCGGGGAGAACTGGTGAGGTTTTTAGGGGTTATAGCGCGAGTCTGAACAACTATCCGGCGGTTGCTTCTCTACTCAGATTGGCGAATGGCGCTCCTATTTAGCAAAATGCGGCTTGAGGTGAGCTTCGCTTTTCCGTTTGAAGCGGCACAATAGCGCTGGATAATCCGGTGTTATTGGGTCGTTAAAAACGTTTCGTGGATTTGTATTCTGTGTGTTGCTTACTGCGCTGGATGGTCGGGTCTTGGGTCTCCCGTTCGGAACGGCAACGCCGATCGCGTATAGTGCGATGCCAGGCGGCCTCTTTTCCGGCTTTTGCTTTGCAGAAGGGCGCTCCCTTTGAACGTACTCAATCTGCTTTTGAACGTGGCCGGATTTTTTGTGCACGAGCTCGGTATTTCCAAGGTTTTTTACCGGATTCACTTGCGGGATCAACCTTACTAGGCCTTCGCCGGATGAATGACAAATTACAAACAAATGACAAATGAAAGATGGAACGCTGACAACGGCTGACCGCGGTCGCTCGGTTGATCGTCCTATCTTGAGCTGATGTGCTATCGATGACAGATCTGTCATTTGCGACCGGAACCGAATTAAGTCAGCCTGTCGACCGAATCGAATCAATGAACGCTACGAATCAAGACATACAAGGGGCCCTCAGTAAGGTTCCCGAGGTCACCCTGGCATTTTGGATCATCAAGATCGCCGCAACAACGCTGGGAGAAACAGGCGGCGATTCTGTTACGATGACGCTCAACTGGGGTTATCTTGCTGGGACCCTGCTCTTCTTAGGTTTCTTAGTTGTACTCGTGATTGCGCAAATTATTGCGAAGAAATTTAACCCCTTCCTGTATTGGGCCACGATTGTTGCGTCCACGACCTTTGGTACTACCATGGCGGACTTTGCGGATCGCTCACTGGGTATCGGCTATACCGGTGGCAGCACTCTGCTCCTCGTTTGTCTGTTGGTTGTGCTTGGGCTTTGGCATTGGTCAGAAGGGACGATTTCGGTCAATACCGTGGCGACGCCCAAAGTCGAGTGCTTCTATTGGGCGGCCATCACTTTCTCGCAGACACTCGGCACCGCGCTGGGGGATTGGATGGCCGATACCGGGCTCGGCTATGAAGGCGGCGCGCTGGTTTTCGCGGCTGGTCTCGCCATTGTCGGCGCCCTTTATTTGTGGACCACCATTTCTCGTGTGCTGCTCTTCTGGGTTGCCTTTATTCTCACGCGGCCGTTCGGTGCTACCGTTGGGGACTTTTTAGATAAACCGGTTACCGACGGCGGCTTGAATTTCAGCCGGCCGCTGGCATCTGCAATCATTGCCGCGTTTATCATCGTACTTCTGTTCGTCCTACCGCAACGGGCGGGACGGCATCCCGGCGTATCGTCGCAACCGGCCGATTAGGGGAAGGGGAGGTGAACGGTGACCGGTGAAAGGTGAAAGGTGATTGGTACGGGCGCATCGGGGTATCGGCGCCTGTTGAAGCTTCCTTTTTGCGTTCTTTGTGTTCTTTTGCGGCGATTAGGACTTTTCACCCATTCGAGGCGCTTACTGCTAGCTCAGGGCTTTCTGATCACATTTCCGCGAAGCGTCTCCTAGATTCTAGCTCCTAGCTCCTCGTGGCTATGCATGAGTTTTCGCCTTTAGCTTGCGCGCGGCCCTCAGGCATACGAGCTTTACCGCAATATGAATGCGCCCTTGGGTTACGCGCTTCTTCGTGACCGGCGTGTCTCTCTACGTCCCAAGTTTGTGGCTTTGGGTGCAGGGCTGGCCGTAATGGGAGTCATTCAGCTTCTGCAGATCCCATTCGAAAGCATACTCGCTTTCGTGCTGCCCGGCGTCGGCGCAGCCGGCGATGTCGCTGTCGACGGCGCCGAAGCCGTTATCGTACCGGTTCTTGTGGCGACCTTGCTAATGCCGTACCTGGCTCCTCAGAGCATCGTTGAGGAACTGCGAACAGAACACGCCACTCGGGTGTAAACGCCCGACTTCGCCCTGTCGCTTAGGCTCCAGGAGGCGACGTCTGGCAGGCCGGGAACACGCGTGAGCGCCGGGATCTGAATCGGGTTTTGCCTACGGCTGCTGTTTTCGTGGCCGACGGGTCGAAGATGCCACAGCCCTCCTTGAACTCCTGCAACTTCCGACTTCGCTAGCCACAGAGCTCTCACCTGGCAGATGTAAAAGCTACGTCGGACAAGCCTGAACTCCTTGAACTCCAGCCATTCGCTAACGAGCTTCAGGCGAGTTAGTGCATGAAAGCAGGATCGAGAATCCGT
>JAFAIO010000439.1 GCA_019236675.1 Verrucomicrobiota bacterium | reverse complement strand
GATGATTGAATCGCCGGCTGCTCTGTGTTGGGAGCGCCCGGCGACGAACTTTCAGCCGCTCCACTGGTAGTAACGAATGAAAATGCCATGGCCATAGCGGTCACGGCTAATGATGTTGCTTTCATGTATGCTAGTTAAGTTGTTAGTTAAAGTTTTCGGGTTTGGCTGGGATGATTCCTATGAGCGGGTGTAGCAGTCTCTGCCATGTCGTCCCTCTGCCGCAATTGGCAGAACGCCTACATTATTTCCCTCCCAAAAGGGTTAAATGTGCTTGAGGGTCGGGCCGCCGGTGTTGCATCCGCAGAACCGTGCATCACTCGAGGATTCAGCGGCAGTAATTACCTGTAAGCTGTCCGTAAGCTTCAAACAGAGCCGCAACGAGTTCTTCAGGCAGCCGGCTGAGCGATACAGAGCCGCACCGAGCGACGCAGCCGTTCAAATCAAGATACCGATACGCGTAAAACGCATCCAGCTTCGCGTCCGACAGCAACGGGGAGGGGAAGCTGGGGCCGCTTATCAAGAGGGCAGCGGGCGAGCCCTTAATCCAATGGGTATACCACCCGGCCAGCAAGCACCATTGAGTTTTCCGGCGTAGAGGCAATCAAGCAATGCGTTTCGCTAGGAATGGGCATCGCGCTGTTGCCGGAGATCGCGGTCTCAGAGGCGTGGCCAAAAATCGCCTCAAGCGTCTCTGCTGGACAGGCGCCGAAGCGCAAGTCGCAACGTACGTCGTTTGGCACAGAGATAAATGGATCTCACCGACACTTCGCGCTTTCATCGAGGTCCTCAAAATTGAGATGTGCGGCTCGGCTATCGAACACCGGGCGGAGCCAAACCGTGTTTATTCTGCGAGGCGTCGTAGGACCGCACGAATTTCCGCGAGCACATCTCGCCATACACCTCGATAGAATTGCTCTCGCTCCAGGGAAATCCGCAACTTCATCCAATCTAGCAGCGGTGGAGCGGGGATACCGTCTCTGATGTCGAGCTCAGGCATGGGATGGTGTCTCGTAAACTGGTCGAACCAGCGTTGTGAAGACGTGCAACGTTCCGACCAATGACCAATTACATTATCCGTACTATCCAGGAAGACGAATGTCGGTATGCGGCTGACGCCGCCGCGCCCAGGAAAGTTGTCGGCAAGAGGGCGGCACTCTGCGCGGCGAACTATCCGCAAGGACGCCTGCCTCGAAGCTTCAATGAATCTTGCCACGATCGGTACGTTAAACACACAATCTGGACACCAATCTTCGACGATCGCCAATGTGCGGACGTTCGCAAAGAGCGACCCGTCCCGCAACTCACTTACGATCTCGGTTAGGCGTTCGTAGTACTCCGCAAATTCTTTATGGTGCACGCGTAAGTCCGCCGCGTACTCGTCGAATGTCAGCCCCGTTGTGAACGTTTTTCCAGCATTGCTCATCAGTCGCCGCATGCTTGGCATTTGAAAAGAAGTTTCGATATCATGCAAATAGATTGTAGTTATCGTAACGATCAGTAGCAGAGATTGACGGAATACTTGCTTTTGACTGTCGCAATACACTGGGGCATAACCCCTGGTGTGGCCTGCCCTACCTCGTGCGCTGCTACCGACGAAGCGGCCACCGGGAACAAATCTTCGCTGCTGTAAACGCGATAACCAGCGGCCGGCTTTTTCTAAACGTGAGATTTGCGGGTTACCCGGAGAGATTCAACCTTTTCAAGAGCATTCGGAACCGGCAATCATTCCGCAGTGGATGAAAGAATGGCTCCACAGCCAGCAAGTTGACGAAATTAGTCTTGTGATCGATCGCTTCATCGAGGCGTTGGAACGCCAGATCGAGATCTTGCAGTCCGATAGCCGCTAGCGCTTCTGCCAAGGGAGTGATGTACCGGTTGGTTGCAAGTCGACGAAGTTTTTGAAGGCATTTCTCGGCCTGTTTCCGGTTGCCTTGTCGCGCGGACGCCGCGGCTAACAAGCCTATTTCGAGCGGATCCCGCGCAAGACGAAGACACTCTACGACAGCATCATAATCTTGTTGCTGGAATTCCAATAGGCCCTTGTAAAATATTGCTTCCGGAAAGTCGCGATCCAGCTCAAACGATTTTTGGAGATGTTCGGTAGCTAACCGATGATCGCCTTTTACATAGTGAAGGTAAGCTAGCCGTGCACAGTCGCTGGCGGACAGAGGATCTAATTCGATCGAGCGGCATAGCGCTGTTTCTGCTGCTGGAATGTTCGCCTGACACAGCAAAGCCATGCCACGAAAAAAGTGAGCGGGCGCGTGGCCGGGTTGTAGTTCCATCGCGCGATCGTACAGCTTCAACGCTTCGTCCCAACGATGCTCAAACCATCCACGAAGTCCGCCCAGGATCGTACAGGTTTCTCCCGAGTGGGGATCGAGAGCATAACCGCGCTCGGCATTCGTCTTGACTTCGGGATACACGTCTCGCCCGGAGACTACCCCGAAAAGAGATAGGAATCCGCAGGCCGCTGCCAAGCCGCTATAGGCGAGAGCGTAATCTGGAAACGCGTGAGTGAGCTCCCGAAGCTGTTCCACGGCTGCTTGCAGTGTTTCAGGAGACTGTTGATGAATGAGAAATCTGGCTCGGAGGTACCTGGTATAAGCTTCGAGATCGCGAGCGGACGGCTGGGCGCGTGGTCGCACGGCTGGCGGATGAGATCGGAGCAAAGCGGCAACGGACCGGGCGATCTCCTCTTGAACTGCAAAGATATCCAGCAGTTCGCTGCGAAACACCTCTGACCAGAGATCATGGCCGGATTCAGTTTGAACGGCCTGCACTGTGATTCGGAGCTTTTCGCCTGCCTTCCTGACGCTTCCTTCAATGATGACATCTGCTTCAAGACGCCGGCCGACATCGCGCATATCAACGGACATCCCCTTGAACTGGAATGCCGACGACCGTGCGATCACTTTCAGCCCTGGAATATGCGAAAGCGAGTTGATGATTTCTTCGGTGATTCCGTCGCAGAAATAGTCTTGCTCCGGTTCCGGGCTCATGTTCACGAAGGGAAGCACGGCAACGGACGCGCCGATCCGGGCTGCAGTACCGGTTTCCTGGCTGGAGCTCTGCGGCTCTGCGTCCAGCCAGCGGAAAATAGGAACGTAACTGCCAGGCCGCAACCCGATCAGGACAGCGTTGTTTCTCCCCGGACCTTCGTAATATTCTTTCAACTTCGCTCTAAGACGGCGAGCCTCAACCCGGACAATGGCGTCAACATTCGGATCGTAGCTGGACGTGCGATCGAAGACCTCCATTGCGAT
>JAFAIO010000303.1 GCA_019236675.1 Verrucomicrobiota bacterium | reverse complement strand
CAAGCGGAATGCATGCTGGAGGCGCTTTCAGCCAATAGGAGGCCAACTCCGCCGTATAATAGACCGAAGGGTTGCAGAGCTGCTTTTGTGATGGGCATGCGCAGGGTCAACCCCTTTTCGTCCACCGAAACGACCTCAACTCCTAGCGGTTCAAGCGCCGTGTTTGGAATGAGTTGTTGAAAGTCAGCCAGGGATTTCAAGAGGCAGAATAGTCGACTTTGAAGATTGGATTGGGGCGGCTATCCCGTCGGCCTGTCGCGCGGCCGCGGGAAGGCAGCGTTCCACGGAACTGCCTACACTTTTATCCGGTTATCGCATGCTGGTTAATCCAGGCCAGTGTCTGGGCTGCGCTTTTGTCCGGAGGAAATACCGGATAAAGAACGTGTGTTATCACCCCATCATCGACGATCAATGTTAAACGCTTGATCAGGGTTTCTCCATCAAACTCAAAGGTTGGCAGATTCAGCGCGTGAGTTAACGCCAGGTTCTCATCGGATACTAGCAAATAGGGTAGGTGGAGCCGGGTGGCGGCCTCCTGCTGATAAGGTGAACTCTGGGTGCTTAGCCCGAATAGCTGTTTCACTCCAGCCCGCCGCAGGTTTGCGAACTCGTCTCGGAACCCACAATTCTGCGGGGTGCATCCTCGCGCCCCTGGAATTTGGTCCCAGGCTGCCGGCGGTTCCTTTCCCGGTAGGCCTGTTTTCGGGTAACAAAAAATAACGCTTCGACCTGCGAGACTCGAAAAATCGATAGTGGATCCGGCCGTTGTTAGCAGCGCTAACTGAGGCATCTTCAAGCCCGGGAGGTGAGCGCATCCTCCATCATCTTGAGGAACCGGCAGATTGTCAGGAAGAGCAAGAGACTGAGGCATGAGGCTACGAGTTATGGGTTTTAGGTTGGCGCCGAATCACAGCGCGACCGTTAGGATTTGCACAAATTTTTGGAGTTCGGTTTTGTCATGTTCGTCGAACCGGGCGAACTCGGGACTGTCGATATCGAGGACGCCGATTAACACGTCCTTTTTAACGATCGGGATTACGATCTCAGAGTTTGATGCGCTATCGCATGCGATGTGACCTGGAAAGTCATGGACGTTTGGGACCACTAACGTCTGGCGTTGTTTAGCGGCGGTTCCGCAGACGCCTTGCCCTGGCTTGATCCGGACGCAAGCGATCTTTCCCTGGAACGGGCCAAGCACAAGTTCCTGCTCTTTGAGCAAATAAAACCCAGCCCAATTCACAGCAGGCAGACTCCAAAACAGTAAAGCCGCAGCATTGGCGAAATTGGCGATGGGGTCGCTCTCACCGGCCAATACGGCCTCCAACGCGCGGTGGATCTCTGCGTACAGGGTTTTCTTGTCTGCAGTAGCGGATGGTGGGGCGGTGATAGATGAGAACATCGATGTTTTGGAGATCCGGAAAACGTGGTTTTAAATCTAGCCGGATATTGGCGGCAGGCAAAGGATGGCGGAACTCGCCTTAGGTTCGTTCCGCAATAGCCGATAGCCAATAGCCAAGGCGCGTCAATTCGCCTTACTAAGTCTACTCCGTCCACTTGTACACACTGCGTATCGCGTATTGCTTCGCCCATTGGCTATTGGCTATCGCGGACCGAGCCTAAGGCGACTTCCGCCTACCATTTCACTTTCTGGAAGCGCTCGGCTACGGCTTCGGCGTTCTCGCGGGAATTGAATGCCGAGACTCTGAAGAAACCCTCACCCTGAGCGCCGAATCCTGCGCCCGGGGTGATCACGACCTGGATATCGTTCAAAATCTTGTCAAAGACAGCCCAACTCCCGTATCCGGCCGGAGCTTTGACCCATATGTAGGGCGCATTGATTCCGCCGTAGACGCTCAGACCGGTTTTTTGAAGGGCGGCAGCCAAAAGACGCGCGTTTCCAAGATAGTGATCGATCAGGGATCGAATCTGTTCTTGGCCGGCCTTCGAGTAGAGGGATTCTGCACCCCGCTGGACCGGATAGCTTACACTATTGAACTTGGTGCTAAATCGCCGATGCCAAAGCGCAAGTAACGGTTTGCTTTCGCCGGATTGAGTAGTGGCTTTCAATTCCTTCGGCAAAACCGTGAACCCGCAGCGCACACCCGTAAACCCTCCATTCTTAGAGAAACTGCGAAATTCGATCGCACATTTTCCAGCGCCCGGAATCTCATAGATAGAGTGGGGGACGTTGGTATCCTTTATGTACGCTTCGTATGCTGCATCGAAGAGGATAATGGCTTCGGAAGCTAGCGCGTATTCCACCCAACCCTTGAGCTGGACGCGGGTAGCAGTTGCTCCCGTTGGGTTGTTTGGATAACAAAGGTAAATCAGATCGACTTTTTCTTTCGGAAGTGCCGGAACAAAGCCGTTCGCTTCATTGCAAGGCAAATAGAGGAGGCCGGAATAAGCGCCGCTAGAGTCGGCTTCTCCAGTGTGACCGGCCATGACATTGGTATCGACGTAGACCGGGTAGACCGGGTCCATGACCGCAATTCGATTTTTGGAGCCGAAGATATCCAGGATATTTCCGCAATCACATTTGGAACCATCGGATACAAAGATTTCGTCTGGAGCTACCTCAAGCCCGCGGGATCGATAATCATGCTCAACAATTGCATTTCGAAGAAATTCGTATCCTTGCTCCGGACCATATCCACGAAAGGATTCTCTGTGCGCGAGTTCATCCACAGCCCGATGCATCGCTTCGATGGCGGCGGCGGGAAGGGGTTCCGTAACGTCCCCGATTCCGCAACGAATGATATTCTTTGCCAGGCCCGGGTTTTCTTCGCCGAACTGTCTTACCCGGCGCGCAATTTCTGGGAAGAGGTAACCAGCCTTGAGCTTTAGATAGTGATCATTGAGGTATGCCACAGCCTGCACCCTTTACAAATGTATCGGCCATTTGTAAAGGGCAGTCGAACTCGCCAAATGCTCGGTTCGGAATAGCAAATAGCAAATGACACCGCGGAGCGGCGCCAGGGCGGTGCAACACCAAATTTGCTATTTGCTATTGGGCGAGCATTTGGCGAGCCCGAGCCAGACCGTAAAGTAGAACGCTCCGGCAAAGGCCGAAGCGTTCCGCTTAAGTCGGGTTCGGACGGTCAGTGGACCGAGCCGCTGCTCACTGGGAGCAAGATTTTTATAGCCTTATTTGGCGGCGACGAAGTTTGTTTCCGCCTGGTCCCAGCTCACTACATTCCACCAGGCTTTCAGATAGTCCGGTCGCCGATTTTGGTAGAGAAGGTAATAAGAGTGTTCCCAAACATCGACACCCAGGACCGGTTTTAAGCCTTCCATAATCGGGCTATCTTGGTTTGGGGTAGAAGCAACCTCGAGTTTGCCTTCTTTGTTCACCACCAACCATGCCCAACCGCTACCAAACCTGCCGGCGCCGGCGGCTTGGAATTTTTCCTTGAACGCGTCAACGCTTCCGAAGGTCTCGGTGATAGCGTCCGCCAGTTTTCCTTTCGGAGTACCACCGGCGTTCGGAGCCATGATTTTCCAAAAGAAAGAGTGGTTGGAGTGACCGCCTGCGTTGTTCCGTACTACCGTGCGAATCGATTCGGGAACCTGACTAAGATTAGCGATAAGCTCGTCAACAGGCTTCGCTGCTAGATCCGGATAGTCCTTCAGCGCATTATTCGCGTTAGTGATATACGCTTGGTGATGCTTGTCGTGATGGATTTCCATCGTCTTGGCATCGATATGCGGCTCCAGCGCGTTAAAGGGATAGGATAGAGGAGGTAGTTCGTAAGCCATAGAATTTCATCAAGGAAACTGGTTTGCGCGAGCCCGCAACGGCTTGTTCCTTGGCCCGCACAGCAACTAAACCCCTGCCGCCCAACGCGTCAAATCGATGCGAAGTCAGGTTGTCGCCCTATTGAACCATGGGGCGGCCCGGTAGAGACGGGCTCGCGCTCGTTTTCCCGCGTTTGTACACAGCGCGGAACTTTGCTTGTCCCGGATGAGCAGGCCGCGGTCGCTTCGCTTTGGCGCGTCCTCGGTCTCGGGATTCGCCCGCTTATAGACCTGGCCGCGACGTAGCTCTGCGTAGTCGGGAGCTTATCCCTACCGATTATTTAGTCGGTTAGCGTCGGTTCGATCAGATCCGGGTTAGGTCTAGGGATGGATTCTGGGCCATTGGCACTATCCAATGTAGGCGCTGTAGCTGGCAGCGGTTCCAGGCTGTGTCGTACGAGCCCTTCTTCAATGAGCTCGGCAGCACAGAGGTGCATCGGGATATCGCGCGACGCGCTCAACTTTCGCAACGCAGCTTGCATGTCTTCGGTGAGAATTATCTGAAGAAATGCTTTATGCTCTTCTTTGAGCCGGGTCCGCCGGCGTCGCTGCGCTTCACGTAGTTGCAAGAGGCGTTTTTTGCGCTTCTGGGCTACTTGCTGAATCATACTGGGGGAAATCGCTCAACGATAACCACCGCCAGCTCGGAAGTCGAGCCCGCATAGTCTAAAAATGATCAAGCATATTTAGATTCAGCCGGCTCGACTTCCAAGCTATGGCAGCAGAATCCTCCGTAACCCGGCCGCCTGGCAAATCGTTGACGATGTGCGGGCCAGCCGGGCTGTTGACATAGTGGCCGCTCGCGCCTAAGCAAAGGACTTGTGGTAAACCTGACGTTCTCGTCTTCTTTGCCGGTTGACCGCCGGGAAGAGTTAGAAGCGCTGATGTTTTTCCACCCGCAGCAGGGTGAACATGAATCCGGGATTAATGCTTCAATCCTCAGTTACGGATTCCCAAAGATTATCGTGGAAGACGACCAACTGAGGATTGGGATAGAAGGGCGGGAAGTTCAAACGTTGTATGCGTTCTTGGATCGAGGCCGGGAGAAAGACCTGGCGGGGGTGATTGTTTACACCAGGACTGGAGAGGACACGTTGGTGTTGCTGCACATGGCGGTGAAACCTGAGTACTCATACTCTGTCGGTTACCGCAATGAGCTGGTTCTAGTCCGCATCCTAGCCCAAGTGCGATCGATCGCGAAGCGGATAAAAGGAGTAAAACGCCTGTCGATTGCTTACGCGGGACAGATTGTTCCGAGAGCGGAGATATAGAAGGAGCCAGGAGCCAGAATCCAGGAGTCAGGAGGATGTGCGACGCGGCTCTTTGCATACTTAACTGCTCGCGGCGGCTCAAAAAAGCCTAGATTGAAGCCCTAGGAATCTAGATAAAAGCGATAGCGCTGAAAGCGCGACCCTCAAGGTGGGGCATCTCTTCGTTTGGAGCTTTGCATCGACAACTGCAGTCGACAGTTCTCCTCGCATCTTCAGCACTAGAACCTTTATTTGTAAGAACCCTCTAGGGCTTAGCCCTCTAGGGTATTTTGAACCGCCACTTCGCGGGCTAAGTAAGCAAGAGCCGCGTCCCCCGTCCTCTTGACTCCTGGATTCTGGCTCCTGGCTCCTCCGCTTGTTGCTCCGGGCTTGGAGTTTCCCTATGTTGGCGGATTCAGTGATGAAAGCACCGTCTTGCGCAGAGTTAGTTGCTGTAACCGGTTACCTCGATGGGCTGCTGGATATTCCCGCATTCCCGGACTATCCGAATGCGTTTAATGGACTACAGCTCGAGAACTCGGGCCGGGTTAGCAAAATAGGCGCAGCGGTCGACGCTGGTTTGAAGGTGATTGAGAAAGCACTAAGCGAAGAAGTTGACCTCCTGTTAGTCCATCACGGATTGTTTTGGGGCGGCTGTGCGCCAATCTCAGGTGCAACCTATAGAAAGCTCGCCCAAGCAATCGGGGAGAATCTCGCGATCTACAGTGCCCACTTGCCGCTGGATGCGCATCCTGAGCTGGGCAACAACGTCCTCCTAGCGGCCGATCTCGGGCTGGCTCCAGTTCTGCCTTTTTTTGAATTCAAAGGCCGCCGGGTGGGCTGTTTCGCCCATGTCGATCTCGAATACGCGAATTTGCTGGAGACAATCGAGCAGAAGTTTGACCGGGCGGTTTGGCATTGTCATGCGGGACCGGAGCGTGTCAAAAGAGTAGGGATTGTTACGGGAGGCGCCGGATCTGAATTGGTGCAGGCAAAAGCCGAAGGCGTGGATACATTCATAACGGGTGAAGGTCCGCATCACACGTTCACTTTGGCTGAGGAGTTAGGAATCAATCTGATTTACGCGGGGCATTACGCGACGGAAACAAGTGGGGTAAGAGCGCTCGCCGATCGCTTGGCGACTACCTTCGAGTTACCCTGGGTCTTTATCGATCATCCGTCGGGGCTGTGAAATTCCTTTGGTGTCGCGTTAGCGCTGGATGACGGTTCTGAGGGGCAGCCAAGCGATTCGTCTAGTAATCAGTAATCAGTGTGTCAGTAGTCAGACCAGACTGGCTTCACTGATTACTGGCCTACTGATTACTGATTGTTACAACTGCGCCTCCAGGCATGTGGCAGCCCAAGCTTCGAGCACGAGAAGAAGATGCAGACCCAAACCCTGACCCGAGAATTCTTTGAGCGGCCGCCTCTGGTTTGTGCGCGGGAGATGCTCGGGTGCACGCTAACGTGGGGCAAAACCGCTGGCGTCATCGTGGAAACGGAGGCTTACGCCGAGCACGGGGACGAAGCGGCCCATTCTTTTGTGCGCAGTGCCGCCCGCACTTTTATCCAGGAGCAGCCAGCCGGGGCCCTTTACATCTATTTAAATTACGGGGTGCATTGGTTACTGAATTTTTTAACGAAGGCGGATGATACCCGTGGATTTGTTCTTGTTCGGGCGCTGCAGCCCGTATCAGGGCTGGACTTGATGAGACGGAGGCGCCGTTTAGATCAGGACAAAATGCTTTGCTCCGGGCCAGGAAAGCTCACGCAAGCACTCGGGATCACGGCTCGATGGCACGGGAAGGATTTTTTCTCAATCCCGGGCGTATCGCTAGCACGCAATGCCAAACGGCCGACGATTGCGGTCGATCGCCGGGTCGGCATTACGAAATCTCCGGATTTCGAATGGCGTTTTTTGATCGCCGATTCGGAATACGTTAGTTTAAAAAGAAGGAAACCCGCCTCAGATAGAGGCTGAGGCGGGTACCGAATACTCACCGAGGCTCAGGCCTACTTCGAGTAACCGGTGGTCGTCTTCGCCGGTGCCGGGGGTGGGGTGTTGTTACTGTGGCAGGCCGACATGCCGAGGGCAACTGCGGCAATAGCCGCCAGGGTGATGCATTTTACGATCTTCATTATTTTTTTCTCTCGCCTCCTTTCCTAGCTAGCAGCACTTTGGTATTAGGCTGAACGTTTGGTTCAGACAAATGCATTTTTTGTAAATTCGAACCCGACGGGCCGCAGAAGTAAAAGGCTTCAGTTCGAAGCGATTAAGGTGGATTTTCCGGGGCAACATGGCCTTCATGGCAGATCTCGACTTCCGTCCCGACGTCTATCAGATCAAACAACTAAAGAACGTCTTGGTTGCGCATGCTGATGCTCCATGACTATTCGGGCGCCCAATCGGCTGTTCCTGAGTACGCATTCCCGTAGCGCAAGTGATTTTTGCGGGTAGGTTCAAGCTCCTTCCATGGCTAACGGTTTGAATTTGGCAATCGCGGGCGCGACCGGTGCGGTTGGCGCTGAACTAATCAAGTTGCTCGAAACCGGGGATCTCCCCGTCAACAACTTGAAGCTCCTGGCCTCAGCAAAATCCGCAGGGAAAGAGCTCAAGTTCCGGGGAGAATCGCTGATTGTGGAAGAACTGAAACCAGATTCGTTTTCAGGCGTTGATCTCGCATTTTTTAGTGCGGGTGCAGGCACTTCCCGAGAATTTGCCCCGGCTGCAGTGAAGCAGGGCGCTATCGTCGTCGATAATTCATCGGCTTTCCGCATGGATTCGGACGTACCTCTCGTGATTCCGGAGATCAATCCTGACGATGCTGCTGCGCATCGCGGCACCATCGCGGTACCAAATTGCACGACGATTGTCGCTTTGATGGCACTCTATCCGCTCCACAAAGCGTTTCACGTCAATCGGGTGATTGCGGCAAGTTATCAAGCTGTCTCGGGCGCCGGCGCCAAGGCGATTGCTGAGCTCACCAAGCAGACGGAAGCGCATTTGGCCGGTCAACCGGTGAAACAGAGCGTGTTTCCGCACCCTATCGCTTTCAATGTTTTACCCCAGGTCGACGTCTTTCTTGAGTCCGGTTATACCAAGGAAGAGGAAAAATTTCGGAACGAAAGCCGAAAGATTATGCATCATCCGACGTTCCGAGCGTCGGTCACTTGTGTCCGGGTGCCGGTATATCGCTCGCATTCGATCGCGTTAACTGCGGAGTTCGCCAAACCGGTTTCTGTGGACCAGGCCCGGGACGTGCTCGCCAAGGCGCCGGGAATTGAATTGGTCGATAATCCCAGCAAGTCGAAATACCCGATGCCGATCACTTCCTCTGGCAAAAAGGAGTGCGCCGTGGGGCGCTTACGGATCGACTGGGCTTTCGAAAACGGCTTAGCTTTCTGGAGCTGCGGCGACCAGCTCCTGAAAGGCGCTGCCCTAAACGCCTTGCAAATCGCGGAGCTGGTCCTGGGATAAGGGCGGGAGCGGAGCGATGGATTCAGTGGCAGTGTTGACGAAGTGGACTGAGCTGAGGCGTTGGCTCGGTCAAAGTTGACCTTAGAGACGCCAGTCGAGTCCTCTGAGTCCACTCTGTTACTAGTCATCTGCATATCTGATTGCAGATGAACATCTTACGCTGAGGTACTGCGCATTCATGCGCTTTGCCGCACTTTACTGCTATATCTCGAAAAATCTTGACGAATCAGGCATAATACGGTATTGCCGGGCTCACTCGTGCATAATACTGCATCCCATGACCTAGAATTATTCCCGGTGGAGCGAAGGGAGCTTATTCTGGAGACCTTGAACAATCACGGCAAAGTGATTGCAGCAGAGCTGGCGACTTCCTTGCGAGTTTCTATCGATACGATCCGGAGAGATCTAAATCAGTTGGTTGCCGAGGGACTGGCTCGGCGCGTACATGGCGGTGCTTTGCCGGCTGCGCCGTTTCCAAGGCCGGTCGCAGAGCGTTCCGCGCACTCCTCGACAGTCAAACCCGAGTTAGCGCAGAGCGCAGCGGCGTTGATTCAACCGAAGAATGTCGTTCTTTTTGATGGCGGTAGCACAAACCACGAGCTCGTTCGCTGGATTCCACGGGAGCTACCATTTACAGCAGTCACACCAAGCTTGCCCGTGGCGACAGCCCTCTCCGAGTTGCCTCTGGTGGAAGTGATTGTGCTGGGCGGCAGAATCCTGGGACGGGAACTAGTGACCACTGGCGCTCGAGCGGTCAAGGAGATCAACGATTTTCGAGCTGACCTTTGCTACCTAGGCGTGTGTGCAGTTCATCGGCATGTGGGTGTTTCAACGTTCTCGGTTGAAGAGCTGGAGTTAAAGCAAGCTTTGATTCGTTGCGCAGGCACGGTTGCCGCGATCATCTCGGCGGAGAAATTCGGAAAAATGGCGCCTTTTGTGGTGGGACCGTTACGGATCCTCTCTAACGCCTTCGTCGAGCCCGAAGCAGACCCAAAAGAAATCGAGCAGCTGCGAATCGATGGCGTTTGCGTGGTCTGAGCAGCGGTCCGGTATATGCCCGCACCGAATAGCAAATAGCAAAACGGAGCCTTTTTGATTTGGATAAGCATCGTTCTCTTCGCGTGGCGGCGGTGGCGCTCTTTGTGGCGAATGGGTTGGGTATGTCGAGTTGGGTGGCCCATATCCCTCTCTTGAAAGAACATTTAGAGCTCAACGATCAGATGCTCGGCTTGGCGCTGCTATGCGCCGGAATGGGGGCGTTGGGCACCATGTGGGTCAGCGGCTGGCTGATGTCGAGGTTTGGCTCGCGCAAGATCGCAATTTTTTCTGGAATCTTTTTCCCGCTTTGCCTGATAGGGCCGGGGATAGCTACGAGTTTTTGGTCCCTGGCGGTTTCATTGCTGCTTCTGGGAGCAGGTAATGGGCTCATGGACATCGCGATGAACACTCAAGCTGCCTCTTACGAGGGCCTGGTCGGGAAGCCGGTGATGTCGTCGTTTCATGCATGGTGGAGCCTAAGCTGCTGGTGCGGCTCGTTGTGCGGCAGTCTATTTCTGGCGGCTCCGGCGTGGACTTGGTTTCATTTGCCTGTGATTGCTCTGGTCGGCGTTTCGCTAACTCTGTTTGCGCGCGGAGGCCTGCTCCGAACCGGGGCCGGGGCAAACAGTGCTCCGGTTTTAAGTTTCCCAAGAGGGATCCTGGCGGTTTTCGGCTTGCTTTGCCTGCTTGTAATGATGACGGAAGGAGCGGTGGCAGATTGGGCCGGAGTCCATCTTCGAACGAGTTATCATGTCAGCGAGTACATGACTGTATTCGGCTACAATGCATTCGCGTTGTTCATGACCATCGGCAGGTTCGCCGGCGACACTTTAGCAAGGAGTTTTGGGCGCAAAACGGTGATTGTTGGGAGCGCCGCAGTCTCGGCGATCTGTATTGGTATGGCCGCGTTGGCTCCAACGCCGTGGATCAGCATCGGCGCGTTTGGTCTAGCCGGCTTCGGAATCGCCAATCTTGTGCCTTTGCTCTTCTCGTTGGCTGCCAGACGCGCCGGGGCCGAGATTGAGCGAGCGACATCATCGGTTTTTGCTACCGGGTATCTTGGGTTTCTGATCGGACCACCTCTGGTAGGATTCATTTCGAGCCGGACAACCCTTCCGATCGCCATTTTAGCATTGGCCGGCGGGCTTTTGGTGGTGGCCTCAACGGTATTGCGCCTCAATGGGGCAGGAGAACAGGTGTCAGGAGCCAGAAGGGCAGGGATGAAAACGCCGCGGGCCTCGGGAACTTGAAGCTGCTCTTTGGTCGCTCGGCGGACAGAATCTTAAAGCGCTAGTGCGTTATCGTCCCGTCGGCTTGCCCGCTTCGTTCGTTCCCGGCGATCCCGGCGATCCCGCTCGTTGCGGGGCGTTTTCACTTTGCGTGTGGCGCAATAATGGACCCAAGAAGATCGGTTTGAGCCTCCGTGCGCTCCAGATGCGGATAGCGCAGGCCGCCATGGTAATCGAGGTGCACCGTCTCATAGTAGTCCGAGTTGGTTAAGATCAACTCGATCGGAGCAGATTCTGAGTGAGCCGTTCCCTTGATTGCTTCGCGCAGACGTTCCACAGAAAAAGCGCGGGAATTTACCGCTACGATTTTCATACCCGGAGCTAATTTAGCGACGTCGGCCGCGCTATTGGCTACAACATCGACGATAGTGCCATCTTCATCGAACAGCAGGCCGATGGAATAGCGTTCATTGCAGTGTTTCCTTTCTTTGGCGGCGACGTCCAACGGAAGGTTTCTTTTGTCCGAATAGAACAGTTTCCAGCCGGCGGCTTCGATTCCATTCAACGGCGCGTGCTGGGAAATCGAGTTCAAGCGGGTCAGCCAAAACCTACGCCAGTCATAAGGAGCTACGGAATTGAGCGTTTCGATCACATCGTCAAACGTGTACGTTTTCAGCATGGGAGGACCGCTCTGGCCGCCGTGGAAAGCGTGACAAAAATCGTCGATGGAGCGTTGACCATTGGTTTGTTGGCGAATGATCGTGTCCGCTTCCAGCCATAGCAGTACTCCCTCCGGATAGAAATCAACGGCGCGGCGCCGGTCTTCCCACTGCTCGGAAGCAGCGTAAAGGTGCGATGCATTGTCAGCGGTATCCTGTAAGGAGCGCCATTGCCGGCCGCTTTTCGTGTCTAAGTCAGCTGCGCAGAAGGCTAAAAAGTCTCTCGATAGTTCCGGGGACCGCAGACCGGAGCGTGCCGTTAGAACAAAGGTACCGAGGTATTCGGTTAGTCCCTCGTAGACCCATAGCAGATCGTCCAGCATCGGCTTCTGGAAATCCGGAGTGGCCAGATCGGCTGGCCGCCGGTATTTGCCGTTCCAAGAGTGTACAAATTCGTGGGGCAACAAGTCAGAAGCGGCATCCAATTGGTCTTTCTCAGTGAACGCATCTTCACGGATTGCGTTTAGGCTAGATTCGTGGTGCTCGATACCGTCATGGAAGGTCTGGTCACTAAGGGCAACGAGGAAATGATAGTGTTCGTAGTGAGTGGCTGAAAAAAGAGCCCCTGCCTCCGTGACCAGGTGTTGGTATTGAGTGATTTTCTCATCGGGCAAGTCCAACGCTGCTGAACTGTCCGCTACGATGTCCATTTCGTTGGTCGGCGCCGTGGTAGCGAGTTGGACATGCCGGTAATAAAGACCGGCGACCAACGGCGAATCGGCTAGCGTGGTCAGTGATACTGGGCGGAATCGAATTGGATCACCGTTCTCAAGAAGCGGCAGTGCAGTGCCAAATCGCCAGTGTTGTGGCAACCTCAACTCGGTTTGGAACGTCAGATCGTTAGGATTGACGCCTGCCGGGTAGAGAAGCAACTCATACCAGTTGATCATCGCTAGCTTGGCGGATGCTGCTGCCTCGCTGGAGAATGCAGCCGGTTCGACCGGCATGGCAAAATCCAGACCGATCTCTAAAAGCGAGGCGCCAGCGGGTATCTCGCAATGAACTGCGTAAAGATCGACCAAATCGCGTCTCCAAGGGAGCGGTTGCCCGTTTACGGAAAATTTCATACCAACCACGCTGTCGATTGGGCCGGTGGGAGCATGTTCGCCGGGAATCCATTTCGGATAATACAGAGTGAGGGGACCCGGTGTGACCGGTATAGTAAGATGCGAGTGTAACAGCTTTCGAGCTACCTCGGTCGCATCGACTTGGAGGGAGATTGCCTGAGAAGGAACGCTGCTGGGAGCAGGTGTTTGCGCCGCTAACCGGGTCGCCGGGATGATCAGGGAAAAGAAAAGAACCAAGCTGATGCCTCGCATGCCGTCCCTTATTGCCTTCGGCGGGTTACTAGTCAACGCCGGTAGGGCGGATTTGTTGATTTGGAAGCCCATTCGATCGGAACCGTGGAGCGCGGTAGGGCGAAAAACTCGGCGCGCTGATGGTGTTGTTGCGGTTTGCGCTGTGCCGCGCCGGTTTTGAGCCGTTGTCGTGGCTTGATTACGGTCCTTCGTTCAGAATTGGAGGCCGTTCGGTTTTCCTGGGCGGTATCACAACCCATCCCACGGCTCACAATCCGGCGCGGATCCGCTTGGCAAAAAACGACCCCTGGGCGCGCCGAGTTTTTCGCCCTACCGTACCCTCCTACCGCGAAGCCGTTTTTGGACCCGGCTGGTTCAAGTGCTGGTCCAAGAATTTTTCCATGGCGCTATAAAAATCGAACTGGTTCTCCTGATTCTGGAAACCATGCCCTTCGTTTTGTTTGACCATGTATTCGACGGTAATCCCTCGTTTTCGCAACGCGGACACGATTTGGTTCGACTCGTTGATATTGACTCTCGGGTCGTTTGCACCCTGCGCCACGAATAGCGGTTTCTCGATCTTGTTGGCGTTCAGAGCCGGGGAATGGTTTGATAGCCAGGTTCGGTCTTTCTCCGGGTCGCCGATCATGGCGTGCATCATGTCGAGTTCGGGTTTCCAATAGGGCGGAATCGTGTCCAAGAAAGTCAACAGGTTAGAAACTCCGACGTAATCAACACCGGCGGCATAGAGAGCGGGCTCTTTAACCAAGGCCTCAAGTACCGCGTAACCGCCGTAGCTCGCACCATAGATGGCAACCCTGGCAGGATCGGCAATTCCCTGTTGGATCAACCACTTGGTACCGTCGGTGATATCGTCCTGCATCGAGCCTCCCCATTGTTTGAAGCTCGATTCCCAGAATATCCTGCCATATCCCGTCGACCCACGATAGTTCGGTTGGAAAACGGCATATCCTCGGTTTGCCAGAAATTGCACTTCAGGATTAAAACCCCATTCGTCCCGGGCCCAGGGTCCGCCATGCGGGTTAACGATTACCGAAAGATGTTTCGGGTCGCGTCCCTTGGGCAAGGTTAGATAGCCGTGAATCGTCACTCCATCGCGAGCCTGATATTCGACAGGCTTCATTTCCGCCATTTGATCTTCTTTTATCCAGGGTCCCAGATCGCCCAACTTTCGCAGATCACCTGAGCTAACGTTAAAGAGATAATAGGAGCCCAACGTCCGGTCGCCACTGGTGCGGACCACGAAGTTCTGTTCATCCAGATCCGCGCTAACCCGAGCCACTTCGTACCCCGGCAATTGGGTTCGCAGTTTCTTGTAGGCATTCTCCGTCTGGTCATCCAGGAACGCCATTTCCCCCTTCCAGTCGACGTAAGTGGCGAAGGTCAATACCTTCCGCTTTCGGGAATAAGCGAGGTGAGAAACATCGACCTCGGGGTTCTCGTAAATGACCCGGACCTCTTTGCCGGACTCGGGGTCGAGCTCAACGGCTGCGGCTTTGTCCCGGCCGATGTTAGAGACACCATACAAATTTTTATTATCGAAAGTGAAAAGCTCCGGATCGAAGCTCTCCCGAAAATTTGTAGTGAGGACAGTTTTCCAGGAGTCCTGTTCTGTCTTTCGATAGAGTAAACTGGTATTGACGCCGTCAGTCGTGGTGGCAGCCCGAATCCGGCCCTGCCAATCGGTGATCCAGGAACTGATGTTTCCAGGATTTTGCGCTATTAACTCCGACTTACCGGTTACAACGTCCAGGCGGTAGGCGTCGAACACTTCTTTGTTTCTCTGGTTTGTCTGGATGAGGACGTGACTCGGGTCGTCCTGTAAATCGTCGATAACGGACACTTTCACTCCCGGAAACGGGGTTAGATCCCGGGGCTCGCCCCCCGTGCGAACGACCGCAAAAAGATGATAGTTCTCGTCTCCACCGTTATCTTTCTCGAACAAAATGGTGTCATTACCTTTCCAGGATACGCCAGCGAGATCCCGGTCAGTTACGTTCGTCAGGCGTTTAGCTTCGCCCCCGGCAACGCTTTGAACCCAAACGTTTAGACGGTCCTGCCACGGCGCCAGAAACGCTAAAAACTTGCCGTCATCAGAGAGGTTATATCCAGCGGCTTGTGGATTACGAAAGAAGTCCTGAAGCGGGAGTTTAGGAGGAACGGCGTCGTCAGCTGAAGCGCCGGCTCCGGCCAGCAGCAGAACTGCTGCTGTGAGGAGTGAAAGGTGAAACGTGAAAGGTGAAAAGTGAAAGGAAATGCGACGCATACTACAGGTTAGAGTCGAGCTGATAATCGCAGCCGGTTCTCGGTGGTTAGTTCTCGGCGATGACGGCGATGTCGGCGTTAAAGAATGTGAAGGAGAATTCATTTTATGAATTACAAATTGAAGTACGACCTATCCCGTGAAGGTGGCGTCCATAATTCCCATGTGACGCATCGGTCCCATCTGTGCCACCTCACAACGGTCAGAGCGGCTGACTAACCTTTGGCCACCTCCGGCTTCAGGTGTTCCGCTAAGAATTTTTCCATCGCGGAGTAGAAATCGAATCGGTTTTCTTCGTTATGAAAGCCGTGCCCCTCGTTCTCCTTAACCATGTACTCAACTTCCACGCCGCGTTTACGCAGCGCCTCAACGATCTGGTTTGACTCGTTGACATTGACTCGAGGATCTTTAGCGCCCTGGGCAACGAAGAGGGGAGTCTCGATTCGGTCCGCGTTGAGCGCCGGCGAATGGTCCTGGAACCAGGCCTTGTCTTTATCGGGGTGACCCACCATTTCATAAGTCATATCCAGGAACGGTTTCCAGTAGGGTGGGATCGTCTGCATGAATGTGAACAGGTTCGAGACCCCAACATAGTCGACGCCGGCCGCATAAAGTTTCGGTTCTTTGACCAGGCCTTCCAGCACGGCGTAGCCTCCATAGCTTCCTCCATAGATCGCGACCCGCTTCGGGTCTGCTACACCTTGTTTGACCAGCCAGTTTACCCCGTCGGTGATATCGTCCTGCATTGTGCCGCCCCATTCCTTAAAACCGCGCTCCCAGAATTTGCGGCCGTAGCCGACGGAACCGCGAAAATTCATTTGCAGAACCGCGTAGCCACGGTTGGCCAGAAACTGGACCTCAGGATTGAAGGTCCAGCTGTCGCGAGCCCAGGGGCCACCGTGCGGGTTAACTACAACCGGTAGATTCTTAGGTTCCCGACCTTTGGGAAGAGTTAAATAGCCATGGATGGTAAGCCCATCCCGAGATTGGTAATCGATCGGTTTCATCTCGCAGAGATCGTCTTCGTTGAGCCATGGAGCGCGATCAGCGAGCTTAGTTAGTTCTTTCGACGTCGCGTCGTACAAATAAAAGGCACCCATTGAGCGGTCACTCATCGTACGCACCACAAACACATTCTCGTCATCGTTCCCGGACATAATGAAGACTTCATAACCGGGGAGCTTTTGTTTGAGGTCTTGGAACAGCTGTTCCGATTGCGCGTCGAAGAAATGATGTTCGGTTCGCCAGGTTTGGTAAGCGGCCTCCGTTAAGACTTTACGTTTTCGCGAATAACTGAGAGAGGTCACATCCACGTCCGGGTGTTCAAAGATCAATTTGGTTTCTTTGCCGGTTGCCGGATCCAGTTCGACGACGGCGGTTTTGTCCCGGCCAAGATTCGAGGTTCCGTAAACGCGCTCGTTGTCAAAAGTGAAAAATTCCGGGGTGAAAGCCTCTTTGAAATCTGTGGTCAGAACGGTTTTCCACGGATCACTCTCCGACTTTCGGTAGAGCAAACTAGTGTTAACGCCGTCGGTGGTGCTAGCGGCCCGGATCTTGCCATCATGATCGGTGACCCAGTCTGAAATATTCCCAGGGTTTTCCGCCGTCATTTGTAAATCGCCGGTCTCGACGTTGAGACGGTAGGCATCAAAGATCTCTTTGTTTCGCCGGTTTAGTCCGATGATCACTTCCTTCGGGTTCAGGGGAAGATCATCGATCATGCGGACCTGCACTTTCTCAAATGGAGTTAGATCGCGTACACTTTTGCCGTCACGATCTGCCACGTAGAGGTGAAAATTCTCGTCCCCACCTGAATCACGAATAAAAAGGATATAGTTGTCGGTCTTCCAAAAGTAGGCCGTGATGTCTCGGTCGGTCACGCCGGTGACTCGTTGCGGTTCGCCGCCTTTCCGAGGTTGGATCCAAACGTTTAACCGATTTTCGTATGGGCGCAGGAAAGCGAGATAATCACCGGAGGGAGAGACTTGATAGAACGTCGTTGTCGGGTTGCGAAAGAAATCGCGTAAGGGAATCAGGGGGGCAGGTTCGGCGGGCGCGAGCGAGCAAGTACACATGCTAATGGAAAGGGCGATAAACTGCTTCTTCATACTGTAGGGCGCGGGGCGGCAAAACCGATCCGCGCAAGGGAGGAATGAAGACCGACAGTGAAAACCGCGCAAGTGATGGTTCGAGACAACAGATGAACTCCCAAGAAGCGAAGAATAAACCGCGAATTGGCACGAATGTACGTGAACCAAGGCCGGAACAGAAAAACTTTAACCGCAGATGGACGCAGATAAACGCAGATTTCGATCCGGGCTCCGTCGCTGCCGGAAGTTACGCAGAACGCGACCGAGCCAGAAAGATGTTTTAGCTGATGAGCCATGGCCTAGCCCAACAATAGAATCTGCGTAATCTGCGGATATTTACCTCTTATTTGGTTCGAGGCTCATGTTCCGGATCCCGGCGGGAGTCGGGCCCCTTTCTTTATCTGCGTTTATCTGCGTCCATCTGCGGTTAAAGTTTGACTCAAGCTACAGCAAAAAATGGGTCACGAAATCATCTGTCGAGCGACTCTGGGGAACCGAAACAGTGAGGGGAAGGCTCAGTTGGAATCTGATCACCTAGTGTTTCGCGGCGAGTTCCGCTGCAAAATCTTCTTTCGGGATTTAGCGAAAGTTACCGCCCACGATGGAACGCTCACGTTAGGTGGTCCCGAGGGCGAACTTAGAATCGAGCTGGGTGAGAAAGCGGCATTCTGGGCAGAAAAAATCCTGCACCCGAAATCGCGCTCCGAAAAGCTCGGGCTAAAGGCCGGGACCCAGGTCGCGCTGATCAATTTGGCGGACTCTGAATTTGAAACAGAGCTCGCCAAGGCTTCGGTAGCATTGGTTTCGCCTGGAAGCAGGAGCCGGTGCGATGCCGTCTTCTTTGGCGCACAACAAGCGACGGAACTGGCGAAGATCCCTGACATCCTGCCGCGGCTAAAGGAACGCGGGGTCCTTTGGGTCGTCTATCCGAAGGGGCAGTCAAATATTCCGGAATCCGGTGTGATTTTGGCCGGCAGAGCAGCTGGACTGAAAGATGTAAAAGTAGTTTCGTTTTCGCCGAAGCAGACGGCTCTAAAATTTGTTCGTCCCTTAAACCCATGAAGATCATATTTGATGAGGCTGCAACGAGGTATGGAGACAGCCAACATCCGGAAGGGCCGGAGCGCTTGCTGAGAACGGTCCCGCATCTTCGGAAGGTTCTACCAGAACTGGTTTGGGAGGGTCCATCAATCGCGGACGACATGACTCTACTGCTGGCGCATGATGAAGCGCATTTAGCCCGATTGCGTCAACCGATCGATTTTGATCTGGATACGCCCTATTATCCGGAGATCGATCAACACGCGCGTCGCGCGGCCGCCGGCGCTTTGCTGGCGGCGAAGTCTGCCAGACAGGGGGAGCCCGCTTTTTCCCTTCTCCGGCCCCCGGGTCATCATGCCAAACGCGCTCAAGCCATGGGTTTTTGCTACTTGAACTCAATCGCGGTCGCGGCTCTGAACGCCCTTAACGATGGGTGTGAGCGTGTCGCTATTTGTGATTTTGACGGCCATCATGGCAATGGCACCGAAGCGATCGTGACCGGAAATCAAAGAGTTTTATTCGCTTCGATTCATCAATATCCCGGCTATCCAGGGACGGGGAAGCATTCTTTCCAAAACAGCCTCAATTGGCCGGTTCCGCCGATGACGGATGGCGAAGTGCATGCTGGGATGGTCAAAGAAGCACTGGACCGCCTCGTCGCTTTTCGTCCAGAGTTGTTGCTAGTGTCCGCCGGTTTCGACGCTTACGTGGAGGATCCATTACTCAACTTAAGACTCGAAGCCGAACATTTTTACCGATTCGGGACTTGGCTGTGCGGAGTCAATATTCCGGTCGCAGCCATTCTAGAAGGCGGTTACAGCAATGAATTACCCAGACTAATCGAAAGCTTTATCCGCGGCTGGACCGAAGATTAGGACCACGAATGGACGCGAACTTCCACGAATTATGAGCCTCTGCTATGGCGCGCCGCGACTGAGGCGGACCTCAGATGTGCTTAAAAGAGGTTAATATCCGCAGATTACACAGCCCCGACATTCTCCGGGGCTGTGTAATCTGCGGATATTAACCTCTTCTTTGGTCCGAGCCTGACGCTCCGGATCTCGTATGAGTCGGTCCCCTTTCTTTATCTGCGTGAGTCTGCGTGCATCTGCGGTTGAGGTTTTCACTTCGCGTCCATTCTTGTCCATTCGCGGTTTCCCCATCTGCGGTTGGAGCGGACTTGCTTCGTGGTCTATTTTGCGTCCATTCGCGGTTTCATTGAATGAGTTGGTTTCATTTCAGTTGGCAGAACTTTTGGTTTTCGTTCCTGGCGCTGGCGTTCGAAGGGCTGCCGTTTGTCTTGGTGGGGTCCTTGATCTCCGGATTCATCGCGGCGTTCGTTCCGTCTCGAGTCATTACCCGGTTTTTGCCTAAGAACCGTTTCCTGGCGACATTAGTTAGCGGTCTTTTGGGCTTGATCTTTCCGGTTTGCGAATGCGGTGTGGTGCCGGTGGTTCGGCGTCTCTTGGACAAAGGACTTCCGCTATCTTGCGGCCTGACCTATATGCTGGCCTCGCCGATCGTTAATCCGTTGGTCGCGATCAGCACTTACGCGGCTTTCCGAGGGCAGCACCCGGAGTTGAATACCGGCATTCGATTAATTAGCGGTTATTTGGTAGCGGTGGTGGTCGGGCTGGCCGTCTCGCGGCTGGATCCGGCGCACCTATTAGGCGGCCAAGCTTTTCCTAGCCGATCTTCTCTTTCGCCAAGGCTGCAGAGGACAGGTCGACGTAGAGCCGCGTTAAGCATCGCGACGTTACCGGACGCACCCGCAGCGGTCCGCAATGTGTCGCTCATGCAACGCGTGATTGGCGCGATTCAATTGGCGAGCGACGACTTTATCGATACGGCCATCTACTTCATGATCGGGGCTGCCGTCGCTTCCGTTTTTAACACTGCGGTCGATCAACGCATTATGTTGCCGTTGGCTTCCAGCCCGATCCTCTCGGTCATTGCCATGATGCTGATCGCAGGAATTTTGACGCTGTGCAGTACGTCAGATGCATTTATCGCCGCCACGTTTACAACGTTCCCGATCCCGGCGCGGATGGCCTTCCTCGTTTTCGGACCGATGTTCGATCTTAAGCTCCTGTTTCTTTACAGCGGTTTGCTAAAGAAACGGGCAGTGATAGCGCTGGGGGTTGGACTTTTTATCATCGTAGGAGTACTCTGCGTCGCGTTTTTGCCGGCCATATATGCGAACTTGGGCAGCTAAAATTTTTAACGGGATTACGTTGCTAGGCCTCGGCGGCGTGTTGATCGCTTTTTTTATTAACGGCCGTATCGACCAGTATCTGCACCCGCAATTTCGTCTGTGGGAACTCGCCGGCGGTATCGGTTTCTGCGTTGCCGGCGCGATCTATCTTGTTACCAAGAAATCAATGGATTGTTGTGTCGATGGGCAATGCATTCACAGCAATCCGCGCAGTCCAATTCGGGCGATCATGGCTCTTGGAGTGATCACCGTTCCGTTGGTAGCTGGCGCCGTGCTTTCCAAGGATAGCTATGACCAACAAGCGATTCTAAATCGGGGCTTTGTCCAAGATGCCAGCGGACTCCCGCTGCGGAACGTGGCCAAGGACACGACGCCGGCAAAGGATCCAAACCAGCCTGTCATTCCTTCTGAAGCTTTGGGTGGAGACAAAGACGAGAACTCGATGGAGCCGCCTTTACCGCAGGATGGCAGCGGGAACACCGCTAGTCAAAACCCAGCGGGACAAGACTCTAAGGACGACGGCAGCGAGCAATATCTGCCCCGAGCCGAGGACGGTAATATTGCTTTGGAAGTCAGTGACCTTTTGTACAGCCAAACCGAGGAGAGCCTGCGCAAACTGTTCTCCGGAAAAACGATCGAGGTAGTCGGACAATACCTGCCGGGCGCCGATAAGAGCGAGTTCAAGATTGTTCGAATGTTCATTTGGTGCTGTGCGGCCGATGCGCGACCGATCTCAGTGCCGGTCAAAACGCAAGGGCCCGTTGAGATAGCGGACATGAGTTGGATAAAAGTGATTGGCCAGCCTGAGTTCGAACCGAACGGAGATCGGACTAAGGTGGTGCTAAAAGCAGCTCAAGTGCAGCCCACAGATCCTCCGGCAGAAGCCATGCTGTATTGAGGCGGAACCGACTCTATTTCAAGAGGGTCTCACCGGCCGCCGGCTCCCGGGAACTA
>JAFAIO010000246.1 GCA_019236675.1 Verrucomicrobiota bacterium | reverse complement strand
CAGGGCTTTGCTATCGGCCATTTCTTCGACTCCTTTTCCGGTTGCCGGCGATGCGGCGCTCCGAACAATGAGCTCGGTGAACGTGTGTACCCACGCGGTGTAGCATAACAACACTACCATGGTCTTGGGTTCCCTCGCCGATCCAATACTCAGCGCAGACTTGTTTGACAGTTACCTATTCCGACTCGCTTATAGGATTTCGTCGGTCAGCCAAATTAGCGGAGGTGTACAAGCCACACAATACGTCGAACTACGTATTGACAATCCAAACAGGATTCTCCATCTAGAGAACCGAATTTATTACTCATCGCCTCTCTGATCGTGGCGCAGGAGGTGTTAGGCGGAAGCTGGGAAACCGACCCCGCGGCATATCAGAAATGATAGATCCGAACTAACTAAATAAGGGACCTGCGGGTAAAAAATTAGAGGCGCTATCGGTTAATCGGCTATCCGCTAACTGGTATGCGCTATTTTTAAATCGCGGCAAGCCCTATCCCGGATTTACCACCCCTTCGCGGAGTCGAGCGGCCGGCCGTCGAAATCGTAGACAATCCAACCATACTCTGCTGTGGCTGAATCCTCGGGTATGTCCCTGACGCGCACCTCGATGGCCCGGGCGCCGGCTCTGCGAACGATAAGGTGGGCGCCAATGCTGACGCTTTCGAGGTACACCTGTTTGTTTCCACTGAGCCTTTTAATGGCATCGGCCTCCAGCGCGGCAATCTTCTGCTCATTTAAGGAAACCAGTTCCGCAACGCCGAAGCGCGGTCCCTGGGCATTGAACGAGAAGGTTATGGCGGCGCGCGACACTCCGTCCGATGAAAGATCGAACGTCGCCGGGTTACCTCCATTGCTCTGATCATCGCTGAAAAAAGAAATCCCGTCTAGATCGAACAGATTCGCTTCGAGATCCGGGTTCAAAAGTTGCGGCTCGACCGCTTCAGGACCCATTACCCAATGGAACGGAATGAATCCAAAAAGGCGATCTGCACATCGCCATCGATTGATGTGGTTGTGATTGTTTGGATCTTGCGCCTCGATCGTCACGAATTTCGGGTCGACCTCGATCCGGAGGACCCGAGGGTGAGCGCCAATGGCAGAACGCATCGCCTGAATGGTCTGCCCCAAATCATTGTCATCATCTAGCAGACCCGCCTCTGCTGTGCCGCAAACGGCCATGAACGCCATACCGACGCATGTCGAAAGGACCTTCATGAGGCGCCCATTCTGCCTCTTTTGGGGGGTTTCTGCAATACATAAGCGGTTCCCGTTGTTTAACTTCGTTCTCGTCCTCGTCGTCGAATCTAGGGGCGGGGATTCATTGTGGAGCGTGCCTCGCTTGCGAGGCCGACCTTCAGAAGACTCAACTCTGAAGGGCGCAGTACTCCAATACTCCCTCACTCCGTCCGATCAGGTCGACAACAGCTTGTCCGACGAAGCCCAAGCTCTATGTTGCCAGACGCTCAAGTCGGCCTCGCAAGCGAGGCGCGCTCCACAACCAGCGCGTTGGCGAAGTCGGAAGGACGAGAACGATGTCAAGGACGACGAAGCGGATGGTTAGTTCCAAACGAAGCTCACTCCTTAACTCCACCCGATGTTATTCCGCTAGCCACAAATTTTTGGCACAACAAAAAAACGATGGTTATGGGAAGGCCTCCCAGTACCGCCAGGGCCGAAAACGTTCCCCAGAGTTTCTCCTGCTCATAAAGAAAGGAGTTCGCTCCCACTGCTAAGGTCCAGGTATCGCTGGTTTGCAGTACCACGGATGCAACCGGGTATTCCGACATCGTGTAGATGAAAGACAGGATAAAAACCACGGCGAAAATCGGCGCACTCATCGGCAGAAGAATCCGCAGAAAAGTCTGAAATTGAGAGGCGCCATCGATGCGAGCGGATTCCTCCATACTGGTTGGCACCGTATCGAAATAGCCTTTGATCATCCAGATATTAACCGAGATCCCTGCTAGATAGATGGCGATCAAACCCGGAAGGGTATTCAGGCCAATCAATCGAAAATGTTGGCCCATATAATCGAGCAGCACATAGTAAGCGACCAGCGACAGGACCGCCGGAAACATCTGCAAAATCAGCAACGTCCGTAAGATCGAGCTGCGAAACCTGAAACGCATCCGGGCGAAAGCATAAGCCGCTGTCCCGGAGAGCAAAATAATCCCGAGAGAAGAACAACCTGACACCAGAACCGAATTCCATAGCCACAGAAGAGGCGATGGCGACGCCTGGATCACCCGGGTCTCTCCGGTCGCCGGATTCACCAGTTCCCGATACGGAATACCGAGTATAAACTTCCAGTGCTCCAAGCTCAGTTGATCGGGTTTTACAAAGAGAGCGCTGGGAGGAAACTGTCCTTTCCGGAGCGAAGCGATCGTTACCATCACAAAAGGAATTAAAACCAGTGTGATGATCGAGATCAGACAAATATGCGCGAGAGTCTTGCGCAGTTTAAGCTCTGACTGTGCTCTCATGCTCTGACCTTTCTGGCGCTAAGACGGAGATTCAGCCAGGCCAGCGTACCCACAATGAAAAAGAGCAGGGTGGCGATAGCGCTTGCTAATCCATAGTTCGTTCCGGAATCTCGAAATGCTAAATTGAAGGTATACGTGACTAACAGGTCGGTCTCACCAGCAATCCCACCTCCGACCATCCTTGGTCCCCCGGCAGTGAGTAGGTAGACCAACGTGAAGTTGTTAAAATTGAAAGCAAAGCTTGCGACCAGGATCGGAACCAGGGGTGGAAGAACTAAAGGTAAGGTCAGCTGAAAGAAATCCGTTAATGGGTTACTTCCATCCATGGCGCTCGCTTCATAGATAGTCGACGGCACCGATTTAAGCATCCCGGTACAGACTAACATCATATACGGATAACCGAGCCAAAGGTTCACCAACAAAATCATGGCGCGGGCCCCCCAAGGGTTAGTTTCCCATTCTGGAGCGAACAGATGTAACGCGCGCAGAAATTCATTCACGGCGCCAAACTCCTGGCTGAAAAGTCCTTTAAAGATCAGAATCGATAGTACCGAGGGAACGGCGTAAGGCAAAATCAGCAGGGTACGATAAAGGTTCCGGAACCGGAGCTCTTTCCAATCCAGGAGCACGGCCAGGAACATCCCGATAGCCAGTCCACCCACAACGGACAAGGCGGAGAACAAAATCGTCCATAAAAAGATCCTAAGGAACGGCCCCTGAATCCTAGGGTCGGTGACTATCTGCGCATAATTCTCAACACCGCTGAATGCTCGAAATCCGACGCCGACCTTTTCACCTTTCTGACTAACGAAACATCCCTGACTAAAGTCAGGTCGGATCATCGATCCATCCTGTAAATTGGTGAGCGAGCCATCACCGTTGATCTTCCAGAGGCGCTGCCGAGCGGTGAATTTTTGCAATCCTTCCAGGGCGATCAACGTCCCGTCCGGCAACAGGAAATGACGGCTACGCAGCGGTATGTAGAGTTTTTGCCTGGTGATCTGGGGCAGCGCCAGCGGCTGTCCGGGTGGTGTGGCGCCCTCGGCCAGGATGCTGAGTTTGATCGGTTCAACCGGACCTGATTCTTTGGCTGTCAGCTCGAATGGTTCAGAGATAAAACGCTTGGAAGAGTCCTTGTCCTCTTCCAGGTAAAGCAAGAAACCCGCGTCGTGCTGCTGCAGCAGCTCATAGTTATAGGCGGAGCCACCATTCGAAAATGTCTCCTGCTGGAACAGGCTTAATGCGCGTTCGTAGGGAAGCAGATGAGAAGAGCTGTACCGAGTTAGGCTGACGACGACTGTGTACAGCAGCGGAAAAATGATGAATAAACCGAACCCGATCAACCCTGGGAAAAGATACCGATACGCCTCTGCTCGGCTATCGAGGTAAATGTAGGCCCCAAGGCCGATGATGATCAGAAGCCCCAGCGCCACCCAGGTACTGCCGCTCTGGTACGCTAGGAAATCCAAGTAAAGAGCGGGCAAGAGGAACAGGATTACTAGAACGTGCCGCAGCGAAAGCGTCATAGCCCGAAGGAGAGCAAACGTGATTGGTGATCAGTGATTGGTGATTGGTACTGGATCCGGTTCGCTAACCGCGCGAAGGCGAGAAAGGGAGTGATAGACTAATTTTCGAGCTTGACGGTGCGGACGCTGATCCATCTTCACGCACACCAATCACCAATCACCAATCACCAATCACCAATCACCAATCACCAATCACCTTTCACCAATCACCTTTCACCTTTCACCTTTCACCTTTCACCAATCACCTTCCCCTCTTACTTAGCCATATTCTTCTTAGCGTCAGTCAGCGCAGCTTCCGGAGAAGCTTGCCCGTTAGTGGCGATCTGAAATGCTGAAGCCATGGAGCTCCAGAATTTGCCCATTTGGGGGATATTCGGCATCACGACCCCGTTTTTTGCGTTATCGTAGGTCACCTTGACGAAAGGATTCTTGGCCGCCATGTCGTCATAGAGGGATTTGAGCGCCGGTACACCAATCGGAACATCTGCGTCGATTGTCTTCAGCCCGTCAGCAGTACACACATATTTTTCCAGGAATTGGGTGGCCAGATCCGCATTGGTCGTGGATCGATTGATAAGAGCAGCCAGGACGCCGACGAAAGGTTTGCCCGGGTTGCCACCAACGCCAGGAACCGGAGCCAAACCGAAGTCGATGCCATTTTTTCGCAGATTCGCCCAGGCCCAAGGTCCGCTGATCATCAAGGCCAGTTCGCCGCTGTTCATCTTCTGTTCCATCACGCTGTAGGATGCCCCCTTCGGCATAATACCGGCGCTGATAAGGCCGACGACTTCCTTGAGCCCTTCTATGGCTCCGGCATTCGCGACACCGATATCGTTGATATCGTATCCGTCATTGACCGTCTTGTAGGGGTAGCCGCCGCCACTGGCCAGGAACGGCCACGTGAAATAAGGAGTGTCGTAGTCCCAAAGGATGGGGATCACGTTCGGAAATTTCGCTTTCAGCTCTTTAGCAAAAGCCGGGACTTCAGATAACTGGGCGGGCGGTTGGCCAGTTACATATTTCTTGTTGTAAATCAGGGAGACAGCTTCCAGTGCCAGCGGGTAACCCCAGATCTGTTTATTATGGGTAACCGCATCCCAAGACATTGGCAGGAACTGAGACTTCAATTCCTCAGAGACATTCAACGGCTTCAGGAGCCCGGCGTCGGCCCATTCACCAATACGGTCATGAGCCCAGAGCATGATGTCCGGACCTTTACCGGTCTGAGCAGCAGCCTGGAACTTGTCCGTCGCGCCCTCGGGTGCTTCGACCTTTACCGGAATGCCGAGTTCCTTTTCGAACTTTTTACCGACTTCGGCGAGGCCGCGATAGCCTTTGTCACCGTTGATCCAAATCAAAAGTTCACCTTCGGTCCACCCAAATGTTGGCAGGACAGAGGCCGTGAGAAAAAACCCGCAGAGGAGTCTTCTGATCATAATTTCTGGGGGGAAGAAAACGTGGATTTAAGAAACGATTTACGTCTCCTTAGAGGCCAGGAGCTTGTACAATCCTAGAAACGAGACCTAGGAAAAACAACTAACATTTTCCGTTCATCGTTTGGCGTTTGGCGTTTGGCGTTTGGCGTTTGGCGTTTGGCGTTTGGCGTTTGGCGCTTGGCGCTTAGCGCTTGGCGCTTGGCGCTTGGCGCTTGGCGCTTGGCGCTTGGCGTTTGGCGTTTGGCGCTTGGCGCTTGGCGCTTAGCGCTTGGCGTTTGGCGTTTGGCGTTTGGCGTTTCGCGCTTGGCGTTTAGCGCTAAGCGCTTAGCGCTTAGCGCTTGGCGTTTGGCGTTTGGCGCTTGGCGCTTGGCGCTTGGCGCTTAGCGCTTAGCGCTTAGCGCTTGGCGTTTGGCGTTTGGCGCTTGGCGCTTGGCGTTCGGAGAGGGCTGCTCCGTAGGAGCTTAATCTTTATAGCAATCGATACCCAAATTGCGACAAGCTCCGTAGGAGCGGAATAGCCGCGCTGCCTCAACTAGATGTCGCTCCGACGGAGCTTGCGCGGTTTTGCGATGCCATAGCTATAAAGATTTAGCTCCTACGGAGCAGACTGAACCTCCCTGTATCTGGCATCTGCTATTCGCTATTCGCCGTGGGTGCCCCCTTCCAGCCAGGCAAGTACTTGATAGAGCGGACGTCTCATCAGTTCAGGGCGACCAGCGCAAGTAACCGTTAGCCCCCGGATCACCGAGATAATCGCTTCGGCCGCCACCTCGGGAAGAAACCCGGTTTTGAACTCGTTTCTTTGAATCCCGGTTTCCAGGACTTCAGTCAGAAACGCTTTCCATTTACGGTCATTTTTGTTGAAAATTGCTCGAAGCAAAGGCTCGCGCATGGCCCGGGCGTTAAGTTCTGCCAGAACCACGAACATTTCAGGGGCCTCTTGCAGCTGCTTGATGAGAGCATCAAAATGGGCGGTAAGTTTCAGCCGCGGGCTCACTCCCTCGGTTTCAGTCTCGGGGCTGCGACCAACGGCAAGATCGCGCACGATATAGTCAACGATCCCATCAAATTCGTGCGATTCGACGATGCTCCGGACGGCCGGGTTATCGCGCGGTTTGGCGACGGAACAACCGCCACCGGTGACCTGTTGATCGGCGCTGATGGCGCCAGCTCTTACGTTCGCGCCCAGCTGCTCCCTCACGCGGAGAGAGCAGAGACTGGTATCATGGCTGTGTCGGGTAAAATAGGGTTGAGCCAACAGGTACGTGCGATCACTCCTGCCGCGATTTTCCGGGGTCCCACCCTGATGCTTGGCCCAAAGGGTTGTTTCCTATTCGCTAACGCAGTCGAATACGACGGCAATCACTCATCGATCCCCGGAGATCAGATTCGGTCAAGTGTTTCCGACGCCCCCTCCGGCGATCGGGACGAATATGTCATGTGGGGATTCTCGGCCCGGCGGGAAAAGTTCGGCTCATGCACGAATGGGAAAGCGCCCGAACCCGAGGCTTTAAGAACCGCAGTGCTGGGCCTAATGAAAGACTGGGATCCTGCCTTGCGATGGACCGTTGAGAATAGCACTAGTATCGACACATTCTCGGTCAAGACCTCAGTGCCGATCGCACCCTGGGAGACGCGCAACGTGACGTTGCTTGGAGACGCCCTTCACAACATGACGCCGTACCGGGGGATGGGCGCCAATGTTGCTTTGCGGGACGCAGCCGCACTGCGTCGTGTCTTGGTGAGCGTGGTTAGCGGTAAATCGCCCCTACGAGAATCTCTGGCGGCGTACGAAAGAGAGATGATCGAGTATGGTTTTCGGGCGGTTCGAGCGTCACTCGGCAACATGCGGCAGGTCCATTCGGAAGGGATCGGGCGAGAACTTACCAAATTGGGGTTTCGTCTGATGAAGTTGTCCCCGCAGTTGAAGAAAAAGGTCACCAACCGCTGAGCGCGAGCGATTAAATTTCGCGATAAAGAATTTTGCTCCTAAGGAGCTAGAACCGGCTCTGTTTTGAAATCGCGGTCGAGAACAGCGCACGTTTTTCAACAGCTTGTTAACGGACCCATCCGGGTTGCCGTTTGACATTCGTAACCATACGGTTACCATATTCGTAACCGTATGGTTACCATTCGGCAGAACCGAGATGATGCGGTGTTCCGGGCAATCGCTGATCCCACCCGCAGGGAGATCCTAAAACTCTTGCGTCACGGCCGGCTGACCGTGGGCGAGATCGCCACTAATTTTCAAACCAGCCGCCCGGCCATCTCGAAGCACTTGCGTTTGCTGCGTACGGCCGGCTTAGTTGTCAGCCACAAAGACGGCCCGGCCAGCATCTGCGGGTTGAATCCGAAACCGCTCAAGGGCGTAGACGACTGGCTAGAAGATTATCGGATGCTCTGGAGCAAGAGCCTGCGCAACCTGAAACGTTACGTTGAAGAACCAGCGAAGCAGAGAAAGGAGAAGCCATGAACCCAACCCCAACCAACGAAGCCATTATCGAAGAAATCACGATCAGAGGATCCGCCGAACAAATTTTCGAAGCCATTGCTAATCCCGAAGAACGGCTCAAATGGTGGGGCGCGAAAGGCACGTACGAATCCACGGAAATGGAATCCGATCTGCGGGTTGGCGGGAAATGGATCATGAAAGGGGTTGCGAGGGGGGATGCATTCACCTGTCACGGCGAATACACCCGCATCCAGAGGCCTCGATTGCTTGAATTTACCTGGAACCCAAGCTGGCAGGGTGAGACCAAAGAATCGCTCGTCCGCTTTGATCTCAATGAAATCGACGGCATGACCACAGTCCGGGTCACTCACTCCGGCTTAAGTCCAGCTGCACGGGAAGCCCACAGAGGTTGGCCACAGGTTCTCGGGTGGCTCAAGGGTTACGTGGAATAGAGGCACGCTCTGCAAAACTCTCGTCCTCGATTTGGGAACGAGTCGGCCTAACCCTCCGACGCACAAATGACGGAGCCGGCGACCATTACTTGGTTCGGCACCTCAAAAACTCGAGCACGAGGACGACGACGAAGGACGAGGACGATTTGTTTGCGCTTCGACGGCTTTGATAGAACACATAGGTAAGGAACAGCGATGAACCTTACCCACATCGGCCGCGTTCACTCTCATCTTACGACACGAACGTCGGTGCCTCGTCAGGCCCAGGAAGGCGCACTGCACGCCAGTTTGGAAATAAGGCCGGCTTACATTGAAGCTCTTGAGGGTCTGAAACCGGGGATGGAAATCTGGGTCCTAACCTGGCTCCATCAAGCCGATCGGAACGTCTTAAAGACACATCCGGGAAACAACCCACGCAGTCATTTGCAGGGCGTATTCACTACGCGCTCCCCCGACCGTCCCAACCCCATCGGCCTTCACCGCACAAAAATCCTGAGCATCACGGAACACTGGATCAGAGTTGAGTCACTCGAAGCCATCGACGGCACCCCCATTGTTGATATTAAGCCGATACTAGAGCACGAGGTTTGAGCGCCCAAGCAGACTCTTGAAAAACGGCTCCGTAGGAGCCAGATCTTTATAGCTCGCGTCACCAAAAACGCGACCGGCTCCGTAGGAGCGATATCTATTATTTGCTATTTGTCCCGGCAGGCGCCTGAACCAGCACGGGCTTACCTTTGATCGCCCCCACATTCGGGGTTCTAAGAAACGGCTGAGAGCAATGACTAACAGCCCCGGCCGGTCAGCTACCAATCGTATTTGCTGATCGGACTCTAGAAGCAAATCAGCGCGAGCAAGCCAACTGGTTCGAAGTCGCAGCCAGTGTAAATCAAGCCGGAGAACCCGTTCGGGGCAGACCGGCTCTCGCTTAGCTCGCGCCGCTTCCGTTGTCGAGCTACACGTCAGCGTTTAGACGAAAGCCCCCATTTTTACAGACGGGCTCCAGCAATCTGTTTACTTCTTAACGCCCAGAATGGCGTCTTTGGCAGCTTTGGCAACCCGGAACTTAACTACCGTCTTGGCCGGGATTTTGATCTTCTGCTGGGTTTTCGGATTAATACCGAGACGTGCTTTCCGCTTCTGTTTTACCAGCTTGCCGAAGCCGGGCAGCATAAATTCGCCTTCTTTCTTGATGGCTTTATAAGCAAGGCTACTGAGGCTATCCAGGAAAAGCGCGGCCGTTCGTTTGTTGGTTTGAGTCGCCGTGGCGAGTGCGTTTTGGAGTTCGGTTTTGGTCATCTCTAATAATGTGTTATGACAAGAGAACCACGGTTTTTCAAGAGAAACGCCATATTTTCCAGGAAAATCGCAGTTTTTGGGCTCGTTAGGAGCCAAAAGAGGAGGTCAAATGAAGGGGTCAGGGGCCAGAATTCAGGAGTCAGTAGGCGTCGGGGTCGCAGTAAGCGCCAGGCGCGGCCACCATTTTTGTCCCGAAAAGTGATCAGCAATCAGCAGCAGATCCAGGATCGCTTCGACGCCAGGTTTTCGGTAACATGCTGATTACTGCTTACTTCGATACATGTTGACCCAGTGCCCAAGGCGTTGCCGGACGTACCGCCTGCTGGCTCCTGGATTCTGGCTCCTGACTCCCTTGGCGTGAACTCCTCGAGAAACGTTAGTAACAGATAACGATCGGCACCCGATCGATAGATGCCTACATTTTGGTCGGAGTGCAGCGGCGTCATTTGTCATTTGCCACCGAGGCCGCTTGCAACTCTTGCCGGAGTTGCTCATATCTCTTTGTGTCTGGGTGGTTCTGCCCCAGCACCCTGAGAGCACCATCGGCTGCACGTTGGGCCAACTGGTTTGCCTCTGAGAGTTGACTCTCCGCCCGCAAACAAACCGCCAAGCTATAACAGGTCCTTAGTGTATTAGGGTGGTCTACAGTGAGTACTTTCTCCTGGAGTTTCAGCACCGCGCGATATTCGGTTTCGGCCTCGGAATACTTCCTCTGGTCCGCCAGAACAGCTGCCAAGCCGTAGCGGGTATTGAGCGTGGACGGGTGCTCGGGACCCAACACTTTCTCTCTAAGCTTAAGGTTCTCCCGAGCTAAATATTCCGCCTCTGAATATTTACCTTCGTGCTCGAGCACATCCGCCAGATTGCTACGGGTAGTTATTGTGTCCGGATGTGCCGGACCCAGCACCCTTTCCTTAATTTCGATAATCGTTCGATCCTCGGATTCAGCCTCGGCATACTTCCCCTGTTGATCGAGGACAGCCGCCAGATTGTTCCTTGTTGCCAGGGTGTCTGGATGCTCAGCCCCGAGTGCTTTTTCCTTGAGCTTGATCACCGCATGCAACTCGGTTTCAGCCTCGTCGTATTTTCCCTCGCTATCTAGCGCAGAAGCTAAGTTATTCCGCGACTTGAGCGTGGAGATATGTTCAGGTCCCAATACTTTTTCTTTAAGCGTAGTCACGGCCCTATACGCGGCCTCGGCCTCGCTATACTTCCCTTGAAAATAGAGGGCATTAGCCAGTTCGTTAGCGCAACCCAGGGTGTCCATGTGTTCATTGCCGAGGATGCGTTGGCGTTCGACCAGCACTTGTCTCAGCATACCTTCCGCATCCGCGTATTTGCCTTGTTGTTCTAATACTTGGGCGATGCCAAACTGGATGCGCGCCCATTCAATCGGATCACGGGTGCGGTCGGTGAGTTTCTCCGCCTCGCGCAAACGGGTTAGGGCATCGGCGTATTCAATCCGTTTTTCAGCGGCCTCAGCGGCTAACTCCAGTGCTTTAATGATGTCGGAATTCATTGGCGGATTAGCGCTGCGAGCGTCGTCAGCCGCCACTAACGCCAATCGCTCAGCTTCGTTATAGTCCTTCTCTATGTAAGCGGCGCTGGCGCGCTCGTAAGGAGTCGAATTCGCAGCTTTCTTCAATTCCTGAGCAAACCGGGGTAACTCCTGGCGCAAGGCCACTGGATCCAGTCCAAGTTGTTTACCTAGTTCGTCGTAGGTCCGCTGCTCGAGTTGATCCGGCTTTTGCCCGGGCTGTTCTCGGCGAACCGCGCTCTGAACTTCTACAAACGAGTTCACTCCTTGTTGCAACTTGTCGAACTTCTGCTGCAGAGCCTGGAGCTGTTCGTTTGAGTGCTGTTGATTGTGTAACACCCAGAGAGAGATTGTCACCGTCGCGATCAATAGTCCGGCTACGAGTGCGGTCCAACGCCTCACTGCGCGCCTGATCTTGCTCAGATCGTCGCGCAATTTGAACACACTAAGCTCAAGGCTTTCTTTGCTGTTCAGGGCATAATAGATATGGCTCTCGGACTTGACCCGGGACCGATACGCGCTCTGCAAACTCTGTTTTTGCTCATCCTCGAGTTCGTGGGGATCGCCGGGGAAACTTTCGTCCAGCAGCAGGTACCAAACCTTTTTACCTTTGCCCACCGCATACAACGCTTCGTACTGAGTGTAACTTACGCGCCCGAATCGCTCGTCCATGTTTGGCGGCTCCGCACCGTAACATTGGCCCACCAGCTGCACGACTCCGTTGCAAGAATCGATGCGCCGGCGGAGCATCGCGCGCAGGTCGCCCTCTTGAGTCCCAAAGATGTCCTGCCACTCCGGGTCATAACCCAGGAAAGTCAAAACATTCGCTACGAGCTGTCGAGCACTCCTCAGCTCGCTGCTGACCGCTGAGATGAAAATCGCAGGACGCGGAGACATGCCACGCAAGGGGAACAGTCTTATCTTGGTCGCGAGAACATCGATTTTACCAGCCTTTTCGGTTTTCTTTGAGAAAGGGAAAAGGCATCCTGGCGATATGCGCGAAATGTTAATCTCGCCGGCGAGCAGCTAGCGCAGAATGACAACGAGAGTTAGATCTCTGGCAGCGGCTCTCGCTGACAGTGCTTGCTGTCAGTGGATCAACTTTGTTCAATGGCGACTCCCTGATCGCACCAATCCGCCCGCCGAACTACAGCATTACCTGGCGCGATGCCGGGCAATCAATCGGGAACAGTTCTATTCTAAGGAACCGATCAAGGGTCTCGAGATCAAGCCGGACCTGTTAAGCTGGGCGAGCCCGCTACCATCGGAGTTCTCTGAAAACAATATCGCCAGAGCGCGGGTTTTTCGTACCAATCGGGGAAAGTCGGCGCCCGCAGTAGTCTTTCTGCATGCGTTGATGTCGGCCAGCGATTTCGGCTACCAACATATCGCCCGTCGCTTCAATCGAAACGGATGGAATGTAGTCCTGGTCCATCTGCCATTTCACTACACTCGGGTCCCAGCAGGGTACGTTAACGGAGCATTGGCACTCACCTCAGAACTGATTCGAAACGCGGAGACGATCCGCCAAGCAGTGATGGAAATACGCCAATTGCTCGAGCTGTGCAGAACTCAAGGCGCCGACCGTTTTGGTCTAATTGCCACGAGCTACGGTGGCTGGATCGGATCCGTGCTTTTATCATTAGAAGAAGATTTTGAGTTTGCTGCTCTATTACAGCCCATCGTCGATATCGAAGAAGCAATCTGGAACAGTCCAGCCGCATTCGCGATTCGTTCGCGTTTGCGCCGGCATCGGATCGAGCCCGGAATTTCCAGGCAGCATGCGCATCTGTCATGTCCTTTCAGTCAGAAGCCGCTAGTTGATCCGAAGCGTATCCATTTATTAGCGGGAGAATTCGATCAAATCGTCCCAGTAAAGACGTTGCAGCGTTTCGCTGAGACCTGGAACATCCAGAAGACGGAAATTGTTCCCCAAGGCCATTTTGGATATGTGGCCATGAACCGGGTGTTACGGCGCCTCGGTCTCGTCCTCGTACTCGTCGTCGTCCTCGTCCTCGAAAGCGGTGTAGCTACCGATTTGCGCTGCATGTTGGTGTAGAGTGATCTGTTGGAATTGCACCCGCATCCATTGGCTGAGGAAATCTGAGAGCGTCTAGTTTAAGCGACGGCCCAAGATGGTTAAAAGCGACAAGTGCAAAGACACCCCATCGAGGACGAGGACGAAGACGATTGGTCCCCCTCACCAAATCCCGTTCGTGCAAAGGAAAAATAGACCGACGCATCCTGCGCTGCCTGCGATCAGAAAGATCCAGTCAACGGTTTTAACGGGCAAACGTAACAAGGCCGCGATTAGCCCAAACAGAACGCCGACTCCGGCCGGCACAGCCGAGAGCCAACTAAAAAAGTTCGATTTATCGGGCGTATTTACGTAGGGGGTATCGCCGACTGAAATCACGAGGGCTATGAAGAGCAGGAAGATCCAAACGAACTCTAACACGAGGGCCGCTGCCGGCAGGTAGCAGGCAATCCGTTTTAATCGTCGAGTTGAGGCGTCTGACACGTGGCTATTGCTCGTTTGGCAGTGGCATCATGCCTTTCCAACTCGCCGATTTCGATAGGAATCTAAGCGGCAGCGGACGAAACCCACTAAAATTCCGACGGCCGGTTCGACGGCCCACGTTTGGATTATCTGTCATAGATTCGTTCTATACCTTTAGGTGCGCCGGCCGAGGTAACTAACACGGGATTCATCTGGGATAAAACACGCTGAAGTACGTACCAGATGAGCGTCATGGTTCTTCGCCTTCCTGGATTTTTTGGCACGCACCTTGCTCAATAACTTTAAAAAATAACGGTAACGTGCTTTAAGCTCGGAGGTGCTGGTTCGGAAATAACGGTTTTTCCGGTAAAACAGCCAGCGCTTTGGGCCGGAA
>JAFAIO010000212.1 GCA_019236675.1 Verrucomicrobiota bacterium | reverse complement strand
CAAAGCCTTCAGTTCGCCGCGTTTCAACCGGTTCTCGGCATCCAAACGTAGCTTGGCGGAAAGGCTCCCGTGATGAGACGTGACTTTGTCTTTGCCTAGTCGTTCGCAAAGATGATGGGTCACGCGTTCGGCTAAGCGTCGAGTGTTAACGAACACTAACGTTGTTCTGTGTGCCTCGACCAAGTCAGCCAAACGGTTGTATACCTCGGCCCAAACTTCGTTCGACATGACAGCATCCAAGGGCGAGCCCGGCAATTCGATGGCCAGATCGAGCTTACGGGTGTGTCCGCAATCCACGATTCTGCAGCCAGCGTTGCCGGCCTCGTCCAGGTTCCTTGTGCCGACCAGAAAACGCGCCACTTCTTCCATCGGCTTTTGCGTGGCCGACAACCCGATCCGTTGCAGAGGATGGTTTGTCAGTGCCGCCAATCGCTCGACGCTGAGCGCCAGATGCGATCCACGACGGTTACTCACGACGGCATGAATCTCGTCCAGGATCAAGGTTCGAACGGTTCGTAAAAGCTTCCGGCCAGACAAGGAGGTCAACAGCAAATAGAGTGACTCCGGAGTAGTAACGAGAATGTGGGGCGGTTTCCGAACGATAGCCTGGCGTTTGGCGGCCGGTGTATCGCCGGTCCTGACTTCCGCCCGGATGTCGATGTCGCGGCCGCAGCTCGCTCGTAAAGCAGCACGAATACCGGTTAACGGTTCGTCCAGGTTCTTGTGGATGTCGTTGCTGAGCGCCTTGAGTGGCGACACATACAAGACGCGGGTCTCATCGGCGAGAGTTCCATCGAGGCCTTCCCGATAGAGCTGGTCCAGGGACGCCAGGAAGGCAGCTAGTGTTTTACCGGAACCCGTGGGCGCAGCCACCAAGGTATGTGCGCCCGACTGGATCGCGGGCCACCCGAGTTGCTGCGGCTCGGTCGGTGTACCGAAGGTCCGTTCGAACCAGGTCGCAACCGCCGGATGGAACTGGAATGACTGCATGGCGAAGGAACTAGCCTAGCGCAGGCCGAGGGGAATAGCGAATGGGTGAATAGGCGGGGAGGGTCGTGGAGCGCTGCCTCGCTTGCGAGGCCGACAGCGGTCGGCACCGTGGGCCGTAAAACTCGGCGGCCGCCGGACGAGGCCGTCGTAAGCAAGAAATATCGTGACGCGCCCATTTCTATCGGCGCTCAATGTTGTGGCACACATTCAAACGCGGGGTGGCGACCCCTGTCGGCCTCGCAAGCGAGGCAGCGCTCCACGAATCACGCCCATTCGCTCACTATCACCTATCAGAAATACCTATCGCCCTCAATATGGCCTTGGCCGACAATTTTTCCGTGGCCGTCAATGAGGAAGAATTTACCGAGTTCTTCGTCCTCATCTTTGAGGTCGACGGCCCAGTAGCCACCTCCGGCGGCGGTCGGATCGGTGCGCCAGGTTGACCGGGTTATTTGGGTGAATGCAGGGTCTTTGTTTGCATCTATCGCGATCGCAATCGCGCGCTCCTTAGTGATCACCGCAGCCGTCTTAGGGGCCTCGGTCTCGCAGCCAACCAAGCTAAACAGCGTGAAGAGAAGGAGTACATACCGCATCGGGCGATATTATTGACTTGAGGACAGAGTTTTCCAGTTGAAATCGGCGCATGTGCGCGCAACTCTGGGGCGTCCATGTCTGTTCGCCAAAGTATCGATGACGCAATCACCGCCGTTACAATGCTAGTACCATTAGAGGCGAAGATTCGGGAAGCCGCACTCCTGATTGAGGACGCGCTCCTGAGCGGGCACAAGGTGTTGGCTTGTGGAAACGGTGGGAGCGCCGCTGATAGCTCACATTTCGCTACCGAATTGGCGTGCCGCTTTGTCGGCGATCGCCGCCCGTATCCAGCCATCAGCCTCACCGGAGACGGTGGACTGTTGACGGCGACAGCCAACGATTATTCGTTCGAAGAAGTATTTGCTCGGCAGGTCGTTGCTTTCGGTCGGCCGGGTGATGTCTTGGTTGCGTTGTCTACCAGTGGAAAATCGCCTAATGTCCGGCGCGCCTTAGCGGTTGCTCGTGAGACCGGGCTGAAATCAATTGCGCTCTTAGGGCGAGACGGCGGCGTTTGCCAGGATCTGGCCTCGGTGACCATGATTGTCCCTCACGACGTCACGGCTCGAATCCAAGAAGCGCACAAGGTCATCATTCATATAATCTGTGAGCTGATTGAACCGGCGCTTGAGAAGACGTGATTTGTGATGAATGGGCCGAAGTAATCAGTAATCATTGAGTCAGCAATCAGCTTTCTCAGCGGCTGCGGCCAGTTCAACCTCCTTCTGACTGATTACTGAGACACTGATTACTTCGTGCCACCCATAGCAGTTACCATCACATCAATGAGCCTTGTTTATTTCGCGTGCATCGCCCTTGCCGGCCTGGTGCTGGGCTCGTTCGCAGGGTGTTGTATTTACCGGCTGCCACGCGAGATCTCCCTCTGGACACCCGCGCGCTCTTTCTGCCCGCGATGTGGCGCCCAATTGAGAGCGATAGATAATATCCCCATTATCAGCTGGCTAGCGTTACGGGGTCGATGCGCTCATTGTGGCGGCCCGATTTCCATTCAGTATTTAATTGTCGAGTTGATTACCCCGGCTCTGTTTCTGGCTTTTTCGATTCGAGTCGGTTGGCCGGTAGTCGTTGCAGATCTGGCTTTGGCTTTGGTTCTGGTAATCGCGACGTTTGTGGACCTCGAGTTCCTGCTTATCCCGGACGAAGTCACGTTCTGCGGAATTGGTCTGGGGCTGATCTTCAGCCTTTGCCTGCCAGCGTTGCATGGTGTTTCCTCAGGGCTAACCAGCGTTGGTCTGGGTCTTGCCGGGTGCTTAGCTGGCGGCAGCATTCTCTATCTGGTAAGCGAGGGCGGAAAGCTGTTGTTCGGCCGGTACAAAATATTGCCTCCCTCCCCGATTCGATTTTCACTCGAAAACAGCACGACAGAGAATCCGCGGATTCTGTTGGACGGCGAACCGTTCGACTGGGCGACCCATTTTTTTCGTTCGAGAGACAAGATTTTGGTCCGAGCCACAGAGGTAACCATCAATGGCGAGAAATGTCAGAATTTGGATCTCCGCTTTTTTCATGATCGTCTAAAAACCGTGCGCCATGATCTTCCTTTAGAGGAGATCCGGGAACTGTTCGGCCGGACTAATCGGGCTGAGTTTCCGCGGGAAGCGATGGGGCTGGGTGACGTGAAGCTGATCGCAGCGATTGGGACATTCGTCGGCTGGCAAGGAGTTCTCTTTACAATTCCGATTGCTGCTTTCCTGGGCTGTGCTTTCGGCGCTGTGGCCATTCTGCTTCGGCACAAGAGCTTGTCGGTCCGGGTTCCATTCGGCCCTTTCCTTTCGGCCGGAGCCGTCCTCTGGGTTCTGTGCGGCCCGGAATTGGTGGGGGTGTACGAGCGCCTTATGGGGCTGTAAGCCCACTATCGTCCTCGTCCTCGAAGGTTCATGTTGCCGCTGACGGGGCTAGTGGAGTCAGGAAGAATATGTGGAAACGGGCAGCGGATGGGATCCGCCTTCGCCAAGCGACTCGACTGAGCTCGCGAATGTCCTCCGGCGCGACAGGCTTCATAGGAACCTATGAGACTAATGGGTACGGAGAGCGTCGAGACGTGGCCGAACGAAAGACCGCGGCTCGGCACGCTAAATAGCCTAGCCGTGCTGTCGTTCGGGCGAATATCGGGGGCTTCGCTCAATCGCCATTTTTTTCGGGAGCCTCGCCCCACCAAGTGATGGGTGCTTCCCCACCAATCACCTCTCACCTTTCACGCTCCGCGGAGCAGCGTACGGGCGTGTTCCAACGCCGACGATGTCCTGCCGCCTAACATCCGGGCTAGTTCGTGGAGTCGTTCATCCCCCTGCACTTCCTGGAGGGAAGTACGGGTCCGGCCGTCAATGACTTCCTTGCTAACAAAAAAATGGGTACGAGCGCCGGCTGCCACCTGAGGCATATGGGTAATCGCAACCACTTGCCGGTTGCCGCCGAGCGTCTGCATTTTTTTTCCGACTGCAGAGGCAATCTCGCCTCCGACATTGGCGTCGATCTCGTCAAAGACCAGTAACCCGATCAAATCCTGCTGGGCTAAAGCCGTCTTGATCGCCAGCATGACTCGAGAAATCTCTCCGCTCGAAGCGATCGCCCGCAAAGGCTTCAAGGGTTCGCCCGGATTAGGGGAAAAGAGAAATTCGACTTGATCAAATCCGGTCCGATTCGGTTCGCTCAGCGTTTCCCACACGATGTCAAAGCTGGCCTGAGCAAACCCTAAATCTTGTAAGTGCGCGCGAATGCTGGCAGCGAGTTCCACCGCGCCGGCATGCCGGATCCGGGTCAACTGTTGAGCGAGCGACCATACCTTTTGTTGAAGGCTCTGCGCATCCAGGCGCAACTTTTCCAGAATCGATTCCCGATGTTCGGCTCGGCTCAGTTTAGTCTCCAGCTCGGCAGCAAGTTCCAATAAGCCGGCTTCGTCTCGCCCGTATTTGCGGCTGAGTCTTTCCAAAAGGTTCAGCCGTTCCTCCATCATTTGAAGCGCTCCTGGGTCAAGATCAACGCGTTGCTGATAAGAAACCAAAGAGCGTTCCAGTTCCTCCAACTCGACGGTGGCACGCTGGTGATCTTCGACAAACTCATGCGTTTGCCCATCGATCTTTTCGAGTTCACGTAGTAAGCGGGCTAATTCTCCGAGCTGGGTTAGCAGAGCATTCTCCGATTCGGAAAGCAGGGCGATACCGCCGCCCGTGAGCTCCAAGATTCGGCGCCCATTGGCTGCTACCGAATATTGCGACTCTAATTCGGTGCGCTCGCCAACCCGAACTCCGGCACTGCTTATTTCAGTTAGCTGATGTCGCCAGAGATCGAGGTTGCTAAGCGCGGTTTCGGCTTCGAATTCGTCCAGTTCTTTTCGCGTTTGTTGCCAGCGCCCAAATACGTCCGGATAAGAACGAAAGAGGTTTTCGTTTCCGGCAAAAGCGTCTACCAGACGCAGCTGATATTCCTTCGAGAGTAAAGATTGGTGATCGTGCGGCCCGTGAAGATCAACCAAGCCGTCACCGACATCTTTCAGGAATCCTAACGTGGTCTGACACCCGTTGATAAATTGCCGATTGGTACCGCTTACGGATAACACTCGCCGAATCAAGAGTTCTCCGTCCTCGCACGGATCAACCCCTTCTTCAGCCAGCAACGTATTGATGCGATCAACGTCCTGCAGATGGAATAATGCTTCCACGGAACATTGTTCTTCTCCGGTGCGAATAATGGATTTGTCAGCTCGCTCGCCGAGAATCATTTTCAAGGCTCCGATGATAATCGACTTACCCGCGCCGGTCTCACCCGTAACCACATTAAACCCGGCTGCCAGCTCCCAATCGAGCTGTTCGACCAAAGCCAGGTTCCGGATTCGGAGTGATCGGAGCGTTGCGGGCACTGGCAGGTTATGTAAGGGTCCGGCGACCTTTTTTCAATAGATGCTGACGGCCACTTTTTTGGGTACAGGAACCTCCGTAGGGATACCGGTTCCACTATGTGACTGTTCCGTCTGCCGGTCCTCGGATAGTCGAGACCAGCGCTGGAGATCCTCCATCTATATCGAGACTCCTAGCGCCAGTTGGGTAATCGACACCTCCGTCGAATTCCGGTTACAGGCCTTGCGGGCAAACATCACGCGGCTGGACGCGGTCGTATACACTCACGCGCACGCGGATCATATTCTAGGGTTCGACGATCTCAGACGGTACAGCAGCGCCAACGGGGACGAGATGCCGATCTATGCATCGCGGGAGACACTCGAACGCCTGTCGCACACGTTCGAATATGCTTTTAGCGGAGAAGCCAGGTTCCCTGGATATGTTCAGCCGGTACCATACACCATCGACGGACCTTTCATGCTGGGTGACAACGAGGTGGTCCCCATTCAGGTCGAACATGGCAAGATTCATACTTTAGGATTTCTGATTCGCCAGCAAGGGCGCCCCATCCTGGGATACATCAGCGATTGCAAGATTATTTCCGACCAAGGATTACACGACTTAGCCGGGGTCGACGTATTAGTCCTGGGGACGCCGCTGAAGATGTCGCGTTTCTCGCATCTTAGTATTTCCGAAGGGCTGGGGCTGATCTCGTTGCTAAAACCTAAACGCGCGTTCCTCACGCACCTGAGCCACGATGTCAGTCACGCTGAGACCAGCAAGACGCTCCCAGAAGGCTGTTCGTTAGCCTACGACGGGTTGCGCTTGGAACTGTGAACCGCAGAGAAGACAAAGGCCTCGCGCAGAGGACGCAGAGGTAAAGAACAGATCGGCGATTGTCCATCACGTGGACCGCAAATCGCACATTTTTTATCCGCGGATTTCACGGATTAGACACTGGGCCCGCCCTGAGAAGGGGTTAAATATCCGCAGATTACGCAGATTAACGCAGATTTCGGCTCAGGGTTTCTCTGTGTCTAGTGAGTTAAACAAATCGTACATCCTAGGATTGGAGTCCTTAGCTCGACGACCGTGCTCAGGTCTTAGCCGAAATCTGCGTTAATCTGTGTAATCTGCGGATATTTTTAAGTCTTCGGAAGTAGGCGGCAGATCAGACCAAATCTATATTAGGTTATTGCTTTAGCTTGAAATCAATAACTCCCATCATTAATGTTATTATCTGTGGATTTTCTACAGTCTCTTTATCTTCGGGCGCTAGAGGTTTCGGCGGTTGAAGAACAACCGGCGATCAGCCGGAGGTGGTCCGAGCTTGAGTACCAGGCGCTTTGGTATGCGGGAGCCTTCGGCTCAAATTTTCGCGCGACCAACGGTTCGTTGGTTGAGGTTATTCAATTCGGATTTTGGAATCGGGAACCAGGACCGGACTTCGTTAATGCGGTTATCCGAACGGACGGTGGCCACGAGTTCAAAGGCGATATCGAGCTAGATATCAATGTGGCGGACTGGGAGCGGCACGGGCATGGCGACAATCCGGCTTTTCGAAATGTGGTTTTACATCTCTTCCTGCAAAATTCCGGTTCGGATTTTTTTACCCGGACCATTGACCACCGGGAGGTCGTACAAGTTCAACTTAAGAGCACGGGACTAACGTTAACCGATACCGACTCCGTTTTAGCGAAACCAGGCGCTTGCTGTGGCCCGCTGTCCAACCTGCCTGACGCTCAATTGGACCAAGTCATTGAGACTGCAGCCAGGATTCGTTTAGAAAGGAAGGCTCTGGCTTTACGGCGCAGCGTCCGGATACATGGGATTGACGAGGCGCTTTTCCAGGCCCTGGCCATCGCTCTCGGTTATAAATGGAATAAGATTCCATTTCTGATTATCGCGCAGAGAACCACGCTGACCCGGCTTCGATCCGATCGAGCAGCGGCAGAAGCGATCCTGTTCGGTTTATCCGGATTCCTGGAGCAATCACTTTCCACAGATCAACAAGAAGACCGTTATTTAAGCGCTCTGTGGACGCACTGGTGGAAGCTGAGAAGCGAGTTACACGATTTGGTTTTGCGGGCTGAGCTATGGCGGTTAGGAGGGAGCAGGCCAAACAATCATCCGCATCGACGCCTTGGCGCACTGGCTCAAATCGCCTCTGGTTGGTCGGATTTTCGCAAATTAACTACAGATCTGGAAGCAGCAGTTGCCTGGTTCCAAAGGCTGTCGCATCCATTCTGGGATTTTCATTACAACCTACGTTCGGCGCCCTCGCCACGGCGCATCAGTCTCATTGGCACATCGCGCGTTAAGGACATAGTGGCCAATGTCTTATTCCCTTTGTTGATGGTTTCAGGCAATGCCGATTGGACCGCGTTTAAATCTATCCGTACTGAGCTTGGGAATACTCTTTTGGAGATTGTTTGTTTACGTTTATTCGGGGACGTCGATCGCGGTGAAGAGCATGCACAGTTTCTGTATCAACAGCAGGGGTTGCTACAGATCTTTGAAGACTTCTGCCTTAATGACCGGACCGATTGTAGGGCGTGTCGATTTCCCGGGTTAGTAGCGAGTTGGCAGGAGAAAGAGGTGAAAGGTGAAAAGTGAAAAGTGAAAGGCGACCACCGCAGCCGGAGGGGCGTTGCATTCCGCGTTCTAGTTCTATCACTAATCGACGCCAGCAAATATGGCAGTTCGCTCGTTCGGAAAGACGCGACGCCCAGGGAACCTAGGTATGGCCATGATAACACGCCAACCATACGTTATGATGATACCTCAATCGAGAAAACACCCACCACACCTTCCCCCTCTGGACCGCTCGGCTACCATCTTGCTCCTAACGGTTTGTACAAAGAATCGAAAACGAATCCTCACCTGCGACGAAATGCACGATCTTTTAAGAAATGCTTGGAAACTTCACGACGACTATCCCGTAGGTCGTTACGTTATTATGCCGGAGCACGTCCATCTGTTTATCGGTGAGAACAATAGATCTTACGTTTCCTTGCCCAATTGGGTTGCTAAATGGAAGGGATACGTGACCCGTCGTTGGCATCGAGTCAGCGATCGACCAATCTGGCAACGAAGCTTTTGGGATCGACAGCTGCTTGGAGCGGCAGCGTACGAATCAAAATGGATTTATGTCCATTGGAATCCCGTCCGACACGGTTTGGTTGTTCACCCGGATGATTGGCCGTTTCAGGGAGAGATGGTTAAACTGCGGTGGTGACTCCCGGGGGCGTCGCGTCTATCCGAGTGACGCGGGCTGGAGCGTTTTTCTGGCGTCGACGAGTGGCAGAACTGCCGTGCCGAATGCAACGCCCCTCCGACTTTGGGCGTGGACCAACTCTACTTTCACTTTCCACCGTTCATCTTTCATCGGGCCGCGGGCGTCGCGTCTCTTCGCGCGCAATACCTGGAAACGGTTTCAGGCGTCGACACCCGGTCGGGCTAGAACGCGGCATGCAACGCCCCTCCGATCTGGGTAAATCATCACTGATTCGCTGCAACCACCGGTGCCTTGGTTTCCTCGACCAACCGCTCCCATTCTGGCATTAGCATCCCTAACTCATCAGCAACGCTCTTTAACTCGAGACTCTCCTCGGAGGTCGACCCGTTCGATTCCTGCAAAGCAACCACTAACTGCTGTTGCCGTTCCTCTAATTCCAAAATCCGTTTTTCGATTTTTTCTAACTTTTCACGAAGTTCACGCTCCTTTTGCGAACGCTGCTGGCGCGCCTCGGCTTCTAACCGTTTCCGCTCTTTTTCCTGGCTACGCGTGCTGGGCTGCGGTCTCTCCTCTGGCCCCTCAGAGCTACTGTTTGACACTTGATCAGAATCAGCAGCCGTCTTTTCGACAAAATATTCATAACCTCCGGGGTAGAACCGAACCTCGCCTGGCCGGACGTTTAATACAGAAGTCGCGATTGATCGGATGAAGTGAACATCGTGGCTCACGAAAACCAGAGTGCCCGCAAACTGGGTCAGGGCGAAGATCAGCGCTTCGATGCTTCGCATATCCAGATGGGTAGTGGGTTCATCCATCACCAAAAAATTGGGCGGATCCAACAACAGCTTCGCCAGGGCCAAGCGGCTCTTTTCGCCGCCGCTCAGTACGGAAACCGGTTTAAAAACATCGTCACCACTAAATAGAAAAGCGCCCAGCTGGCTTCTGACCAATTGTTCGGGCACTGGTTGACTGACATCGCTGGCTTCTGCCAGGACCGAACGGCTTAGATCAAACATCTCGACTCGATGTTGAGAAAAATAACCGAGTTCGACATTGTATCCCAATTCGCGCTGGCCGGCTTGCACGGGGAGCACTCCAGCTAATAGTTTGAGTAACGTCGATTTACCTGCTCCGTTAGGACCGACTAACACCGTGCGCTGCCCTCGCTCGATCTCGAGATTCAGGTCAGTATAGACTTTAGTCTCGCCGTAAGCATGGCTGACATGGGCCAAAGTGATTACTCTAGCGCCACTTCTGGTTGGCTGCGGAAAGCGAAAATGAATCGAGGCTGACTCCTTTTCCGGCGCATCGATCCGTTCCATGCGCTCAATCTCTTTCCGTTTGCTCTGGGCTTGGGCAGCCTTGGTATTCTTAGCGCCGAACCGGTCGATGAAGGTTTGTAACTGATCGATCCGGCGCTGCTGATTCTTGTACGCCGCTAAGTGTTGTACCCGCCGAGCCTCCTTCTGGATCAGGAAGTCGTCGTAGTTGCCAGGATAGTGAAACAGTCGCTGGCGATCGAGCTCGACAATTCGTGTTACCAGATCATTAAGGAATGCCCGGTCGTGTGAGATCAGCAGCAGAGCGCCGGAGTAAGTCTGCAGATATTTCTGCAGCCAAACCACCGTTTCCAGGTCAAGATGATTCGTCGGTTCGTCCAGTAGCAACAGATCGGGTTCGTCAACGAGCAAGCGGGCCAAGTGCGCGCGCATGATCCAGCCACCGCTAAACTCCTTCGCCGGCCGATCGAAATCTTTTACCCTAAACGCCAAACCAGAGAGCACCCGCTTGGCTTTCACATCTCGTTCAAAATCCGTTTCAACCACGCCCGAGCTTGTCTCCGATTGCAAGTGGTCCAAACTGCTCAAGTCCCGCAAGGTTGCCAGTTGGAGGACAGTTTCCTCGCCGACCGGCGCGTTCTCCTGAGGCAGAAATCCAACGCGAGCATTCTTCTGCAACTGGATCGTTCCCCGATCGGGTTCATCACGACCCAGAATCAGGGATAAAAGCGTCGACTTACCCGAGCCATTCGCCCCGATCAACCCAAGCCGATCCCCTCGGTTCACCTGAAGAGATACTTCTTCAAAGAGAACGTCCGGCCCAAACGATTTCGTAACCTGGGAGATCGTGAGCATGGAGCGGTCACTTTAAGGTGAAAAGGGAAAAGTGAAAGTTGAAAGGCCTACCCCGGCCGATGCGGAGAAGCGGGACGAAACGTCACCGGGCTGACACGGTAACGGAGGAAGCGTTATTGATAATGAGCCGCGGTTTCTCTCCAGACAACGATGTTTTGTAGATCCCGAAATGGCGACCATCAGTGGTGCTGGTGAATAAGTATTCCTGGGGGTTAAGCCAACAGGGATCCCAGGCGTACACCTTGGATGGCGAGACTTGACGGCCCTTACCCGCGCTGACGTCGAAAAGAAAAACGGCCGGCGGCGGTCCTTCCCAAGATTTGATGTTTCCTTCCTCATTTAAATCTGCATCCACAAGGAACGTCTTTCCGTCATCGGAGGGCACGATGCGGTCACTGCTATTCATGTCAGCATTCGACAACGCGCCCGAGATCTTCCATTGGGCAAGAGTCTTTCCATCTAAATCGATCTGATAGATGTTGGTCATGTCTTGTGCGTAGATGCCCTTACCGTCCGTTGCCCAGGCCGGCGAAAAAATATCCTGAGTTACCGCCGGAGGCGGTGGAATAAACTGAAATCCTGTGCCGTCGACGCCGATAAGCCCTAAGCGCCAGCGGTTCTCGGTGAAGATATTAAACAAAAGGTGCTCCCCGTCAGGGGACCATAGCGGTCCATAGGCATTATCGCTCGGAAGATTGCGAAATACCGCTTTCTTCCCGGAGCTAACTTCTATCACGGCAATGTGGCGGATGGTCTCCTTTCCCTTTCCTGTCTCCGTATACGCGATCCGGGCGCCATCCGGAGAAATCGCCGGATCGTCTCCGGTGAAAATTTTGCGAGCGCCAGTCCCATCAAGATTGGCGATCCACACGCCACCGTCACGACTGAAGCAGATATGGCGGGTTGATTCGGCTACGAGTGCCTCCGGCAAAACGAGAACAGTGAGAGTGCAAATGAGCAAGGGAAGGCGGAACATGGCGCCAAGGTTAAAACAGAACCTCAGAATTTCACAACTAGTTCTCAAAAGGTCGCTGTTCCTTGTCCGTTGATTCAGGCTAAACCCGTTTCTTTGCGTCGTGCGCTATAAGATTTGACTCCGACGGAGCCTTTTTCGACCTAGCGCATCAAGGCTAATGTGGGGACCCTATCGGTTACGATACGGCACATCGCCTTTCAAGCCTTTCCAGATGATCCGGTTGAACGCATCGGGATTACCAAGATTGTCTTCTTTGGAAAAATCGAACTGGGCGGTTGCTGCCGCCCAATAAGCGGCGTCATGGGTTGGGTGTAGCGCCCCGGTTTTATTAGGAAGCGGTAACGCGGTATCCTTGAGATAGTTCGAAGGCTCTGCCCTAAACTTCCAAGTCTCCTGTTTCAGGTCGAATATCTCGGTCATGGGACGCGCGGTGGCTGTATGAATGTTGAGATGTTCGGTACCCAAAAGGTCTTCGATGGTGCGCAGAACGTTTACCGTCGTATAGAATTGAGAAACGACCTGCGCTTGTTTAACAAAAGGCCCGACCACGTAGGCGGTCGACCGATGAGAATCGACATGATCAGCGCCATTCTGGGCATCGTCCTCAACCACAAAAATGATGGTGTTGTACTTGAAAGGGCTAGCCGCTAGTTTTTCAACTAACCGCCCTACGGCATAGTCGTTGTCCGCCTGCTGGCGCTCCGGTGTGTTGATGCCGTCGATTGCTTTTTTGAACGAACCCATGTGATCCTCCATAAAACGGACCAGGCACAAATCAGGCAGTTGACCGTCGCGAACGAACCCATCGAATTCTCGTTCCCATTCGATCTCTCGCCAATAGTCGGGAAAGGCCGTGTCGAAGCTACGAAAGTAGGGATCCGTCCGCTCTATCAATGCTGCTTTTGTCGGGTATGCCACTTGCAGCTTCTTATCGAAGGGCTGGCGTTCCAGCGGGATCTGGTCGGGAGGCGGTTCTTCGTACCGGCTTAAATCGCAAAAGAAACCGTAGTTGCGGACGCTCTTGCCTGCTCGTAAAGCTACATTCCAAAGGTACCCCATCCCTTCCTCCGAGCCGTCAGGTCCGTCTGGCGCCGCCACATCGGCGGTACCGGGTAATAGATCGGGATCCTCTGGATTTAAAGGATTTGCTGCTACCCGAGCAGTTAAAGACGGCAGCCCCATATTAATATCCCGATTGGTTCCCTCGAAGTCGTAGGTCATGCCTCGCTTGGCATAATCGAGAACAACCGCTTTGACTCCGAAATCGCTTTCCCGACCTGCGGTACTCCAAGGCCAACCATTCGCACTGACGTCTCCGGAATCGTAGAAATTATCCAGACAGACAAATTGCTGCGCTAGATGATGGAAGTTAGGGGTTATGGCCGTCCCGAACTGAGTGAGCGAATGATCGCCATTTCCTCGATCTAAGTCGCCCAGAACTTGATCGTAGGTCCGATTCTCTTTTACGATGTAGATCACGTGCTTGACCTGGTGGTGGAGGTAGGTCAGTACCGATCGATCGGAGTCAGGCGGCTTAGCAGAAAACTGATTGTTCTCAGCCACGATTTTCGTCGTATCGAGAAGCTGTTCTTTGGTTGGGGTCGGGATCGTTAATAGGGACGAGCGCAAAAGTTCTAACACGTATTGGTTGGGATTTTTGCGATCGAAATAGCCGGGATTTGGACCGGTCACGCTCTTTCCGTTAACGACAAAGAGCCGTTGGCCGTCTCCGCTTACTGACACACAGTTTGGATAAAAAGTCGTCGGGATCAGACCGACTACCTTGGGTTGCAGAACTCCTTCCCCCTTCGCTGAAGCTTCGGAGAATAAGTCGATTACAGCGACACAATTGATCCCTCCTTCGGTTACGAGAAGCGTATGCTCGTCTGGGGAGAGCGCGAGGCTATTTGGGGAAAGTCCGTGATAGTGGATCAACCGATCGGGCAAGGCGTCTGCGGGGCCAGCAAGCCTTATTGATTTCACTACCTTGTTCGACTGAGTATCAATGACGTCGACGCTGTCGCTGTTATCTT
>JAFAIO010000187.1 GCA_019236675.1 Verrucomicrobiota bacterium | reverse complement strand
GAGGTGGTTCACGCCGCGATTGAAGGAGCGTCCCCTTCAGAACGGGCGGCAATCATAACCTCAGTTTACTACGCGTTGACCCAAAATCCTGGCACACCAACGCCTCTGCTCGACTACGTTTCTGATCTCGCGCACGGGGGCACCGGGGTTCCGAGCCATCAAGTGCTGACCGTACCATGGTTCAACCCGGGGGCTACAATCGGACACAATAGGTAGAGTAGGGATCTTGCGCCTCGGCGAGGCGCGAAGCGTTGGAAAAACGATGGCCTAAGGCTCGCGAGCTCACCCCAGGCGGGCTGCTGACGGATTGAAAAACGGCTCCGTAGGAGTCACATCTTTATAGCCACATCTTTATAGCTGGTGGCGCAATGAAACGGTTAGCTCCGTAGGAGCGGCATCTGTTTGGAAACGTCGCCAGGCGTAGCCACACGTTCTTAGATGCCGCTCCTAACGGAGCTAATCGCGTATATGTTGCCGTGGCTATAAAGATTTAGCTCCTACGGAGCCGACTCCGCCAAGGTTTCGTCGCGCCCAATCAATTAGTCAGGCGCGCCATAGCGAAGCGAAGGCGGCTGTTCGCGTATTAGATTGCCGTAGGCTATAAAGATTTCGCTCCTACGGAGCTAGTCACCCAATCACTTGAGCAGCCGCTTGAGCCTTCAGGCAGAGCTCCGCCGCTTTGAACGCATGCTCTTGCGTCATCGCGGTCTCTTTTCCATTGAGGCAATCGAGAATTAACCGGCCAAAGAACGGGAACCCAACTTTGCCGGCTAGCGAGAAATGTTTCTCGCCATCCTGGTTCACCAGGAACAGTTGGTCACCACCATCGTCACGCGTAACGTCGATATACTTCCTCATTTCGATGTAACCGTCAGTCCCCAGAATGACAGTGCGGCCATCCCCCCAGGTGCGTAGCCCGTTCGGAGTCAACCAATCCACTCGGAAATAGGAAGCCGCACCATTATCCGCCACTAACGTAGCGTCACCAAAGTCTTCAAACTCCGGGTACTTTTTATTGGCATAATTGGCAACGCGCGCGGAGGTAACCTTTGCGTCGGACGCTCCGGAATAGAAAAGAAACTGTTCAATCTGATGACTGCCGATGTCGCACAATATGCCGCCGTACTTTGCTCTTGCGAAAAACCAGGCCGGCCGTGATTCTGCGCTGAGCCGATGGGGTCCCAACCCCAAAACCTGTACCACCCGGCCAATCGCCCCTTGTTCAACCAAGTCGCCAGCGAAGACCGCGCATTCCACGTGCAACCGTTCGCTATAGTAGACCATGTATTTCTTACCAGTTTCGGCTGCGACCCGTTTGGCCTCGGCTAACTGGGCTAGCTCGGTGAACGGAGTCTTGTCGGTAAAATAATGTTTACCGGCCCGCATAACCTGCACCCCAAGTGGTCCCCGCTCCGATGGGACCGCTGCCGCCGCGACGAGTTGAATCTCGGAATCCGCGAGAACCTCATCAAGAGAGCGGGCCGGGTCAGCCTGCGGAAATTTTTCCCGGAACGCTTCGACTTTGGCAGGATCCGGGTCAAAAACCCATTTCAGTTCACCTCCTGCTTCGATCAACCCGTTGCATTGGCCATAGATGTGGCCGTGATCGAGAGCGATTGCTGCAAATTTAAAGTCCCCCGGCTGGCAAACCGGGGCCGGCTTTCCTTGGGGAGCGTAGTCGTAACCCGTACTCATAATAGTAATCAGAATAGCAAAGAGCAGATAGCAAATAGCAAATGAGAGAAACCGACAAGAATCGGGCAACCGGGACCGCGAATGGACACGAATAAAAGACCTTAACCGCAGATGGACGCAGATTTACGCAGATGAGTGACGCGCCCCGGAGCCCTAACGCATCTTCTATTCCTGTTACCTGATGCCTCGTGTCAGGGGTGGCGACCCCTTTTCGGCCTCGCAAGCGAGGCAGCGCTCCACAGGTGCTCCCCTATCTGCGGTCGTTCTGTCTCTTCGCGTCCAGTCGCGGTCCCTTTTGCGGCTATTCCGGTCTGTCTCTCAACCCAGTCATTTGAACGACTTGCTCATATCGTCTGATACCTCTTTGACGATCTTTGGCTTCTTCAAGGTGGATGATGCGATCAACGTATGCAGATGTTTTTCGAATAGGACGGAATCGATAGGAAGCTCGATGGTGCGGTCTTCTAGAGTTGAGAGCAGAAAGGCGTTTGCCAATTCCAGGGAATTAATCCCTTCTTGGGCCGGCGCTATCAACGGGGTTCCATCTAAGATCGCGGCTACGAAATTAGCCAGAATTCCGTTGTGTTGCGGGCCATGACCGTCAATGGGGATCTTAACTTCCCAAACCGGCGGTACGGAGAAGCGACCCGGGTCAGTGCGCGAAAATTCGCTCGTGGGCACCTCGTTTCGGGTGAATAAGAATTGATCATTCTCGATGATCACTTTCCCGTTTTCAGCAGCCACTTCGAGCCGGTTCGTGCCCGGCGCCTCACCGGTGGATGCGGTGAATACGGCCGTCATGCCGTCCGGATATTCAAGATAAGCGGTTACATCGTCTTCGACTTCGATATCGTGATACCGGCCAAAGTGGCAGAATGCCCGCACCATAGTGGGCATCCCAAAGATCCACTGATACAAATCCAGATTGTGTGGGCATTGGTTGAGCAACACCCCGCCCCCCTCGCCCGACCAGGTAGCTCTCCAATCACTCGATTCATAGTAGGCTTCTGTCCGGAACCAATTGGTGATCGTCCAGTTCACCCGTCTGATCGCACCCAATTCGCCGGACTTTACTAGCCGGCGCAGCTTTACAAAGAACGGGTCAGTCCGTTGATTGAACATCGCCGCAAAAGCCTGTTCCGGTCGCCGGTGGGCTGCAATCAGCCGTTCCGCGTCAGCTTTATGAACCGAAATCGGCTTCTCAACCAGTACATGCCGGCCCGATTCGAGCGCTTGGATCCCGATCGCGGTATGTCCGTAGTGAGGCGTTGCAATCAGCACGGCATCCGTCTTGGAGCGGCGCAGGAACTCATCAACGGAATCAAACGCTTCAGCAGACGAAAAGCGCTGCATGCGACCGGCTTTAGGGTCACAGACGGCCGTCAGCTCGCAGCGTGGGACATTGCCCTCCATTATATTCTGCGCATGGACGCTGCCCATCGAGCCGATTCCGATAATTCCAAGTCGTACCTTTTCCATATGAGTAATCAGTAAGCAGTATCCCAGTAATCAGTAGTCAAAGGCACTCGGGCCACCTTCCGAACTGATTACTGACACACTGATTACTGATTACTTCGTAGCCAGGCCGCAGGCGTTGTCCAGCAGCAGGACGATGTTTCCGACCGCCACTATGGATCCTGCGGACCGCCGACTCCGGGCATAGCTGTCGTCTGACCCAGGCGCATATTGCAATCGTACTCAACGTGGTATTGCAACCACCGAGGAATGCAAGGGCAACTCCGGCGGATAGGATACCCGCCAACTGTGGAGTATGAGTATCCACCTTCTTTGGAATATCCATTCTCCTTGGAATAGGCATTTCCATTGGTCTGGTTGCAATTCCCGCAACCAGGTTTGTAGAAAAGAAAAGGAAATGGGAGAGGAATACCAAAGCTCACATTTCCAGCTTCAGCCGGAGATACGGAACCAATCAAGGCGCAGACAAAGAAAAGGAGGACCAGAATTTTTTTCATGGAGCGCAACCTTGATAACCAGTTTGGCACAAGAGCGCCAAAAAAGGAAGCAGGGACAGAGCAAATGAAACGCCGGGAGCGCGCGGGAACGCCGGGAGCGCCGGATCACCCCGTCGACGCGCTTTCAGCTTGCCTGCTTCGAGCTTGTCGAGAAGCTCAGGGCAGGCCTTTCACCTTTCACTTCTCACTTCTTACCTCCCCTGCGTGGCACTAGACATGCTTGAGTCTGCGTTCTTCCAAAAAAATGAATCCCACTGCTCTTGTCCTCCTCTTTCTAGCTTTTCTCTCCCTGCCGCAAAGTCAGGGCGAGCCCATCCGGCCGAAGGTGCTGATTCTAACTACCTTTGAGATCGGCTCAGATACCGGCGACCGTCCCGGTGAGCTCCAATATTGGGTGGAACGAGAAAAACTTACCGGAACCCTGGATATTCCCGGTCTGCTACACCCTCTGCGCTTCAATGATTCGGGCGTTTACGCCATGTTGACAGGAACTTGTAATCGAAGCGGCTTAGCGATGATGTTGTTGGGTTCGGATCCGCGGCTCGATCTTACGCAAACCTACTTCATCATGGCAGGGATTGCTGGAGTCGATCCAGGCCGGGCCAGTGTAGGAAGCGCGGCCTGGGCACAATGGGTGGTTGACGGTGACAACGTCAACGAGATCGATGGCCATGACGCTCCTAAAGAATGGCCGTACGGTATCCTTCCATATGGTGCGACCGCTCCGGATCAGCCGCCTGGACCACGGGATTGGAGTCAAAGGCCGATGGCTTTCCAACTCGACCCGGGGCTGGTTTCCTGGGCCTTTAACCTTTCAAAAGATGTTTCCTTGAGCGATACGCCTGAGCTCAGCAAATATCGTGCGTCGTATGTCGGCTATCCCAATGCCCAGCGAACACCGTTCGTGCTCATCGGGGACACTTTGGGTACCGCTCGGTATTGGCATGGCCCCGCTCTCACCCGATGGGCTGAAAATTGGTGCAAGCTATACACCGATGGCAAAGCAAATTTCGTCATGACCGAGTGCGAGGACCAAAGCATCGCCTATGCTCTCTATATGCTGGGACGAGCACACCGAGTCGATTCACGCCGCTACTTAGTCCTTCGGACCGCTAGCAATTATTCCGAGCCGCCACCTGGTGTGACCGTGCTTGATAGTCTTCTGCACGGCGAAGCCAGCGGCGAACTTCTCGCCGTCGATTCCGCTTATAGAGTAGGTGCTCCTGTCGTTCACGAGTTGGTACAGCATTGGGACCGTTATGCGAGCGAACTGCCCACCTCGGATGACAAATGACAGATGGCAGAAGACAAATGTTAAAGAATCCAGATGGACGCGAACGCCGATCTGTCACCTGGAATTTGATACAGGAAAGTTAAGTCCGAACATGCTATAACCGGGTATGAACGGATTCGCTCTCTCCCAGGCTCGGGCCATCCCAAAACAGATGGCAAACAACCGCAAAATACGATCACATCGACGTTACCAAGTCCTAGTTCCCATGGCCGCTCTCATCTTGGGAACAAGCGCGCTGCTGTCTCAAGCGGCTGACCGCTTCCCCTATACTGTCTCCCTCCTCAATGTGCCCGGAACAGCAAAATCGATCAATTCGATTGGTCAAATTATCGGTCAGGCTTCGGATAGCACCGGGACTTACGGATATATCTACCAGAACGGAACTATCCAAAAGATCGCCAACCTGCCTACCATTCCTGGCGGATTTCCTTTAACCAACAATTTTCCGGACGCGATCAATAACGCGGGGCAAGTGATCGGCTTCTGTTATGATTCCAACTTCTTAAATGTCATTGGCTATCTGCGTAACGCAGACGGGACGATGGTCAATTTTTACAATTTAACCGGCTCAATTTATTGCGTGCCGACAGCAATCAATAATAACGGCGCAGCGGTTGGCCAGGTCGGCAGCCATGAAGGAGAAGCAAAAGGATTCCTTTATCAGAATGGCACGCTGACCTACTTGGGTACGTACCAAGGGTTCACGCTTTTCGCCGGCAATTGCATCAATGACGGAGGCCAGATTGTAGCCACCTATTTTAGCCACCGCGCAGTTCTGATTACCGGCACTGAGATACGACCACTAGGCGACTTATCACGGAAATATCCGGACGACTTGGTAAGTGCCATGAACAACAAGGCCGAGATCGTCGGTCGCTCCGGCTTTGTCAATGCCTACCCTGCCTTTTTCTATTTTGACGGCCGCATACACAATGTCGGGTATTGGTCGCCGTATGCGATCAACAATGCCGGTCAAGTTGTTGGACAAACTTCGGTCACCCCACCTTCACCGGCAGTAATTTATACCGGCGGAAAATTACATAATTTAGATGATCTAATCGATCCAAACAGCGGCTTCAGTATTTACAGTGCCGGCGCAATTAATGATCTAGGCCAGATCCTCGCTCTTTGCACCACGAAAAGCGCCCCATCGACCTATCTGAATTGTCTGTTGATCCCAACTGGCAAATCGGTAAGCAGTGAGCAGTGAGCAGTGAGCAGTGAGCGGTAAGTAGAGTCGGTTTCTAGGACGAGGACGGTTTTGCTTACGTAAAAATTTCGTCGAAGAACTTGCGCATCGTTGCCCATGAACGTGCGGCTGCTGTGGCGTTGTAGCGTGAGACTTGGGTCCGACCTGCTTTGTCAGCGTCGGGATTGGTGAAACTGTGCACTACGCCTCCGTAGAGATCCATCTGCCAATCCACGCCGCCGCTTCGCATCTCGTTCTCGAAATCGATCCGTTGTTCGAGAGGAATAACCGGATCATCCGCGCCGATACACACTAGAACTTTGCCCTTTATGTTATGCGCATCTTGTGGTGCAACCGTTGCTAATCCGCTGTGGAAACCGACCACCCCAACGATCGGGTTTCCGCCGCGAGCCAACTCGAGCGCCATGGTCCCACCAAAACAATAGCCGATGGCTGCGACCCGAGACGCATCAACCTCGGGACGCAAGACCAATGCATCCAGGCCTCCTTTAGCGCGTGCCCGGATATGGACAGGTTCTTTCCGGAGGGCTTCGATGATAGGACCGGCGGACTTCAGATCCTCGAACAATTTGCCTTCACCGTGAAGGTCGCAAGCGAGAGCGATATACCCGAGCTCGGCTAACCGTTGAGCTTGGGTCTTAGCGTGTTGGCTAAGCCCGAATGCCTCAGGAAAAACCAAAACTCCAGGTCGGTGCGAAGGCCCGTCCTCGAAATAAAGATAGCTCTGCATCAAAAGGCCATCGGCGTCGTAAGTGAGAACTTCCGTGTGCATGGGAAAGAGACTGAATAGCAGACTG
>JAFAIO010000177.1 GCA_019236675.1 Verrucomicrobiota bacterium | reverse complement strand
GAGGGCTTTTCACCGTGATCCCGGCACTCTGCCACAACTTGCCCGTGAAAGCGTATTTCAGCGCTATCGTAGGGGTGACTTGCTACTTACGGTGGGTGTCCGGACGACCGAGGCCTTCTTAGTGGCAGCAGGCAAGTTGGCGGTAATGGTTCCAACCAAAAACGGCGAGTGCCGGCTCGAGTTGGTCGGATCCGGGCAACTTCTAGTGCTGCAGGAAATGTTATCCGGCGGATCGAGCCCCGTGCGGGTAGTGGCGGATGAAGATACTGACGTGCTGGCGATACGAGCGCGGGCCCTCGCCGATGCGATGGAGGGCAGCCGAGTTATCGCGCGCGACATCAGCGCCGTTGCTGAAGCGCGGCATCAGGCCATCCTCCCGCTGGACCGCGGATTGCGGATCGTCGCGTGATGCCGAACAGGAAGCTTCCTCGTATGCAGGCTTCGCTCGCAATCCACCACCACATGTCGCGTCTCAGCCGGTCGCCCTAGCTGCAGCCCACTTCAGAGGGGATTCATCTTACTTCAACGAACAAATGAAAACTCACGAGCAGATTTTTCTAGCGGCGTCTGCGACGCAAAGCGAGCCCCGGCCGGGCGCACGCCACCGGTTGCTCTATATAAAGCTCCTGATCCTCGCGCTAAGCACAAACTGGAACGTGTCGCAAGGTGCCGTTCCGATTCTGGGCCGGCTCTTCCCTGGCATATCGGGCAAAATGGACAAGCAGGCCGAATTGCTCGTGGAGGTGCAGGATTCGCTGTTGCGATTCGCAGACGAATACTCAATGCGAATGGTTGGCGGCGTGGATGATCTTCGGCGTGGCGCCGGTGCGCTCTCCCCAGCTGAAGTGCTGCGGCTGAAAATTGCGATCGACGGCGAAATCTGGTCCATCGCCTCCGGCCCGAACGCCGTAGCCGACCTGATCGACATGACCGTTTTTGTCACGGTAATGCGAATGACATTAGAGGATTATTGGCAGCCCAAAGTCTTCGGCAAATCCGCCCTGCCTATGCTGGCCTATTCCCGGAGCGCCGAGGCGGACATTTGGAAGCTCGCCGGGAAGGTGTTAAAGCCCGAGCAACAAACGGATTTACTCCAGTCGATCGCGGCGTGGCACCACCAAAATCCGCTGGGGAAGAGCCTGGTCGCGTTGCGTTCGCTGGATTTCGCTTCGCGAGTCGAGGCGCTCGGCCAAAACGAGGTCAGGAAACCGGGCAGCGTGTTCAGTCTGCTGAATATAGATCCGCTTGCCGGCATGGAACCGGCCGTGCGCGAGGTTGCCCAGACGCGGATGTTCGGCGAGCGCGTACTCTTCGTTACCCAAAAGATGCCAACGCTGCTGCGGTGGGAGACGGAACTTTTGAGCGTCAATGCGGTGGAGATGCCCGCAGTGCAGCAGTTGATCTCAAACTCGACGCAACTCTCCGTTTCCGTAGAGCGCTTCGCTTTCGTGGCTGAAAAGTTACCGGGCCAGCTCAGCAACGAGCGCGAGGAGATTGTTAAGGCGCTCCAGACACAGGAAAAAGACATCGCGTCACTTATGGAACAGGGAACGCAGTTTTCTACTTCTCTGAACACAACGCTCACGACCTTTGACGCATTGATGAAACGTTTTGGGGTGGGTGAACCGAAAAGTGAAGAGCCGCCGCCGAACGCCACGCCGTTTCGCATTCAGGACTACACAGAAAGCGCCGCGCAAATCGAAGCGACCGCAGGGCGACTGACGGAATTTATGGGCATGCTTGACCGTACGATGAGTTCGTCCAAACTCGACCAATTTTCGGCGCAGGTGGGCGAGGTTGTGCAACAGGCACAAGCCGGCGGGAAAGAGGTCGTGGACTATGCCTTCTCGAAAGCCATTCTCCTTGTGGTCGCCGTACTGGTGGCCGCGCTCATTTACCGTTTCCTGGTCACCCGCTTACTACTGCCGGTAAAAAACAAAAACTAACTCACTATGAACAAACCGAGGCTCGATTGTTTGAGCCGGTCGTAATCGTAGTAGACTCCGCCGGATTTATTTGAGCGTGCGGAGGGAGGTGGCGATGAATCCAGATCATCTGGGTGAAGTCATCGCTGCTAAACCATTTAGACCGCTGGAAGTTGCGACCACCACGTGTGGAGAGGGGGGGCCCCTCCGGCACAGCACCTGCAGGTCGCACACTTGTTAGATGGATTTCAAAGTAAGATCGGCGTTTGGTTCGATCAATCCGTCAGTGTGATCTCAAATGCCTGCACTCCAATAGAGGAGGCTAGACCTTCTGTCTCACCGGCGAGATACATGACCACGCCGTTCCCATTCGTTAGCTTGGCATGCAGCTTCCCTTCAATCAGGGTAAGTCCGCGGCTGATGCCCTGGTAAGTTCCCGGGAAGTCGGAGAGTCTATTTAGATTATAGACCTTACCAGTAGCAGAGACTGTTTGGGCACCTGCGCCGCCAGCGCCTAGACCAGAGGGTTCACCACTGCTACCTGGTCGTAGCCTTGCAGCTGTGAGATCGCTTCCTTTGGAATTAACAGCGCATCGGGGATTGTCTGGATCTCAGCACGTGCCCTTCCATACTGTCCCGGTCGCAATGTCAGCTCAGGGTTGGGGAAGCTGATAGCGATTTGAATAGTCCCGGTCTTCTCGTCGACGTAACGACCTACGAAAGCAAACTTGCCTTTGTGTGGATAAATGCTGCCATCAGCCAGGATGAGTTCGACTTTTGCTGGGCGTTCGGCCTCCGGCCGCAGCATTGCCTCTTTTAAAGCATCAGCAAACTCCCAGTAGGTTTGTTCGCTAATCGGCAACAGGAACCACATCGGATCGATCTGGGAAACCGTTGTCAAAACCTGATTAGCGCCGGTTCCCACCAGATCTCCAATCTGGGCCTGCTGCTCGCCGGCGATACCATCGAAGGGGGAAGTAATTTTCGTGTAACTAAGGTTCAGCTGGGCGTTGTCCACGGCCGCTTGGGCTGCAGCGACCGCAGCTAATTTGGTTTGGTAAGCCTGGGTTTGATTCGTGTATTCCTGATCGGAAATTACCTTTTGATCAAACAACTCCTTTGCTCTCTTTGCGTCCAACTCAAGTCCGAGCATGGTGGCTTGAGCTTCCTGGAGCTGTCCTTTTGCTTGGTCTAAAGCCGCTACGAAGGGTCTCGGGTCAATCTCAAACAACAGATCACCTTTTTTCACGTAGCCGCCCTGTTGATAGGCAATGGTTTGGAGATATCCAACTTCGCGCGCCCTCACTTGCGCGTTCTCAACCCCGTTAAGAGTACCTACGAACTCGCGGATAATAGGGACTTCCTTCTGGATGACCTCGGTAACCAAGACCTCGGGAGGACCGGCTACCTTTTCTGTGGAAGGTTTCTCGCACGAAGCGAAAACGGTCAAGATCAAGAATCCTGCCCGGCAAATGGGAGGGATTTTTTTCATACAAACCTACTGGTTCATTTACCCGTTACGCCAAAAGCAACGCTCTGATTGGAGCCGCCACGCTAGTATGACAAATCCGTAGTACCGAGCCAAAAAGCTATCACTTTTAATGGTCCCTGATATTGTACTTTGGGGCAAAACGAGAAGGGCTGGCTCGGCGAGCATCAGTCTCCGGCTCATCGTGCGCTTGATCGCGGGACTTTTTCCTTACTCGTGATAATCGAGGCGGTTTAGGTTCTGAATCGCTGCCTGGCCCTGAATGTCAAATACAACGCTCAAAGAAGGCTGATAAGTCTCTTGCTTACGGGCCACGATCGCCTTGATGTAATAAGTAGCACCGGCTTGTAGGGTAAAATTCTGGGTTGTGGCGGTATCGGTTGTGGATGTGAGAGCATGTACGCCCGGATTTGCATGGTAAACAAAGTAGGTGCCGTCTTGCAGTGTGCCGATGTCGATCCCGTTGTCTTTAAGGTCAACTCCTACCACCGCGCCGGGCGAGCTATGCAAGCGATAGAAATACACGGTTGCTTGGCTAGGACTTGTGCTGGAAGCGGACGGGGGTTGCAGGGCTGTCTGTAGCGAGCTTGCAAGCAGTTATAAGAGTCAGAGAAATTAGCGTTAAGACTACAAAATTATCAAGGCGGTTAAGCATGGCGATTTCGAAGTGGAGGGTGCTTGGTTATTACAGAGCGGCGTAAGGTTGGTACCGGAAAGAATTGGAACACGGTGGTTAGGCCTGTGCAGTGGAAAGTGGTGCTCTGGTGCGGGGGTCCAAAAACCAACTGAAAGCAGTCACAAAGATGGCGACGGCAGTGACAAGCGCGCCTGCCAAGGGAACAGCGTCCAGTCCAAACCCGCTCTTGAGGACGACTCCTCCGAGGTAAGCGCCCCCAGCGCTGCCTAGATTGAACGCAGCAATATTAAAGGCAGAGGCAAGGTTAGGAGCGCCTTTGCTTTTATCCACGACACGCAGTTGCAGTCCGGGAACGATTCCGAACGCGGCTGTACCGAGAAGAAACACGGTCAATAGCGTAGCCATCTTATAGTGGCTGGTGAAGGTGAACCCAGCAAGAACAACCGCGAGGCCAGAGAGGATACCGAGCAAGGATGGCATGAGGCGCCGATCGGCAAGCTTGCCGCCGATGGTGTTGCCGACCACGTATCCGACACCGAACAGCAGCAGGATAGGACTGACGGCGCCCTCGGTGAATCCGGCGTTCTGAACAAGAATGGGAGCAATATAAGTGAAAACAGTGACGACACTGCCATTGCCGAAGGCAGTCATGGCGAAGCCGAGCAGTACCTGTGGTCGACGTACGACATTCAGCTCCTGGAGAATGCTGAATGTCTGCTCCCGAGGCAGTCGCGGAACTAACGCAAGGATGCCGAGGATCGCCAGGAGGCCGAGGAAGGTGACCGTCCAAAACGTGAACCGCCAGCCAAATGCCTGCCCAATGAGGGTACCCAAAGGCAGCCCCAGAAGGTAAGCCAGGGTCAATCCAGTGAACACAATGGCGATCGCACTGGCTCGCTTGTCCGGGGCGACGAGTTCGGCGGCAATCACAGAACCCAAACCGAAGAAGGCAGCGTGGGACAATCCCGTAACGACTCGAGCAGACATAAGCATGGCATAACCGGGGGCCAGGGCGCACAGCAGGTTGCCAGCAACAAACCATCCCATGAGAACAAGCAGAGCTGTTTTTCCAGGTAGTCGTAGAGTAAGGGCCGGAACTAAAAGCGCTCCCACAACGACACCGATGGCATAACCAGAAACCAGTAAGCCGGCGCTGCTCGTAGGGACCTTCAGGTCATTTGCAATTTCCAACAGCAGACCCGGAACGACACACTCACCCGTGCCAAAGCCGAACGAACATAACGCGAGCGCCCATAAGGCAGCGGGTAATAGATCCTTCTTCCCCGCAGGAGTCGCATTCACCTTATTTTCGTTCGTTGCTTCCATATCGCGAATACGTTTGTCGAGCTCCTATTGCTTGGGATAGCAGTAGCCATAGCCCGCACGATCAAAGGGAAAGCCGAGTCGTCTAGGAGTTCAGATAGCCAGGGCCTGTCCATTTGGCTTTAAGAGCAGTCCGTCAACCTAGGCGACCGACTACGGGCCTCAATTGGACCTTGGTGCATTGGCCAAAGGGCCAATAGCGCGAACAAGTCGAAGTCGTAGATTCTGATGGCCGCTGGTCCCGACGACGCAGTGTACAGCTAGGTAGTTGGTCTATTGCCAAAAGATCGTGTGCCTACGGCGAACAGAGGTTTGTGAATCGGAAACTAGAAAGCCTGTTATGTTATTAGAAACCCGCCGAGGCAATGAAACCTGCCGTTTTTCCACCCGCACTCTCAGCGAGGTTCCGCTACTGATCGGCGAAATATTGCGCCGGGGTGAGCTTAGGCTGCAAAAGAGGGCAAAACGCGAGGCTCGCATTCGAAAGATCAGAGAAATGCTTGGGATGTTTTGATTGAGGCAAACTACGAATCTCTGACGGGGCACAGACGGCCTATCTTCGAAGACCTTTGGGGCGCCGATTCCTCAACGCTGACCCACGACAAATGAACGTGTAGGCATAACCGGAAGGGCCCTACGAACACGAGCTAGGTTATCCGTGCTGCCCACGACGGTAACCGGCGTTCCAACATGAACTCGCTCGAAGAACAGAGCAGCTAGATCGGCCGGCATTCGCACGCATCCATGGGACGCGGGATATCCTGGAAGGTACCCAGCATGCATCCCAACAGCCGGGCTGAATTTCATGAAGTAGGGCATTGGCGCGGGCTGATAGTGGCAACCCTTGGGTATATGGCTGCTTGGAGTTGCATTGGAGTTAACCACTCTTCCGTAAGCGTCGACCACCAAACCGAAGCTGCGAGATTGATGATCGAGATCTTTGTTGAAAATTGTGAAATTGCCAGTTGGAGTTGACCAGCCAGGTTTACCTGAGGCGATCGGAGAGACCAGTGTAATTCTGCCGTGCTCTACAAGTAAGACTCTTTGATCGGACAAATTGATAATGACGTTGGTCTCCGATGCATTCCCTTGGCCTCCCAACAGCAGTGCGGACAGTATTAAAGTGTAACTGAGACAGGTTTTCATTGTGATCGAGGCTGGGCTGCGGTGACTAAACCATATCGGCGTGATTACCGTTCCCGTTTAGGCGCTGGCTCGGTGCTATTGAGGTGGAGGGTTTCCCCAAGCGAACCACGCAATCATAGTTATCAGAAGAAGAGAGGAACTCCAAAGCAGGAGGAAGAGGTACATACCGATGTTACATCGTAGTTAACTCGTGCATTCTTCGACCGGTTCGGGCGCTGAGTATTGAATAAACCCACGCTGGTTGAAGTCTGCGCGTGTGAGGAAATTTACGAATCCACAACGACCGCTCAATTGCACCTTTGGACAGTGAACTAAAGTGCAATTGAACCCTTCCGATCGGTTGCATAGCTTGACTAAGAGACGACTGGCGGTTTGAACACGGCAATGTTGGTGGGATAGGAAAAGAATGTATAAACGTTTGTTATCTCAGGCCTTGGATCACGGAGCTTTCCCGTTGGTCGTGCTGGCGGTTGCTGTAAGTCAGGTTAACACTAACCGCCATACTGAGCCCGCCCTGCTCATACAAGGGAGAGAATCGCTTGAAGTCGGGCAAAGCGCCGCCATGGAACGGAATCTCGGAGAATCTCGGTTGAGTATGCCGAGACGGAACCCGCCATTCACAGAGAGAAGTTCGTTGAACAAGGAAGCTAACCAAAACCGCTAGCGGCGCGATATGAGCATTTTTATCTTTCTGTGCAGCTATTTAGTATTCCTGATGAGTATGGCGGCATGCTCCTCCCCAGAATCCTGCTCCTCACGTCATCCAGGAAAAAGCCCGCGACAATCGCCCTCGAAGGCGAGTGCGCGCAAATCGTCGAATGTAAACAGGTGGAACAATCTTGAAGGCCAAAAAATAGAAAGCCGGTTATGATATCTCGAATTCGAAGCGCTCGCGGTTGCGAACTTTATCGCATGCGCACTACTGCCACTCTGTCTGATTATCCGCTCCTGATCGGCGAGATCCTGCATCGAAGCGATCTGCGGCGCGAGAAACGAGCGAGACAGAAAGCGCGCATTCGGCGGCTCAAGAGCATGCTAGCGCTTCGCTGACGGTTATTTCCAGACTCGCGCAGCCCAAATTTCACCTTGTCTTGCTCGCACTATGGAAACATTTGCCAATGACCAAATGTGGAATACTCAACGTCAATCAGGTCGACTAAAATTTGCTCTGGTGATTGGGGAAGCAAACCGTTTCCGCGAATCAGTGATCGCGCTCTTGCGGGGGCATGGTTGGCTGGTGCACGGAGTCGGCCAAGCTGAACAAGCGCTTAGCATCTTGGTCCACATTCCCTATAGCTTAATTGTGCTTGATGCTGAATTACCCGGAATGGGCGCGCCTGACTTTGTGCAGATGTTGCGGCACTCGAAAGAACGGCAAACGATTCGGCTTGTCGTTATCAATAACTCCGAAAGTCTAAATTGGGAGAGTCCGATCGCGGAGAGCGACGCGTTTCTGGCGCGAAGATCGAAGTGGCAGGAGGATCTTTTTTGGTTTTTGGTAGCTCACAGTGATGATTTTCGGATGAGTAATGCTTGCAGTCAGTTTTAGCTTGTAGCTTCTCTGTGCGCTCGCGTTCCAGTTGAAACATTGGTTTATGACAATACTATTACTAACAGCTTGAATGGTCTCGGCGTCGTTTGACCGTGTTAGATGCTGTTCGCCGCTCGTCATCAGCCCAAAGATGGGGTTAAATGGTAACAATTAGCTAAGGCATAGTGGGAGGTAACTGCACGCACCGATCCGATCTCTAAAACTATGCGAGCTACGAAAAGGGTTCAATTGAACCTTAGGTCATTGTCCCAAGGTTCAATAGCGATGCACACTCTTAGGAAGCTGAGCGTGTCTCGCAACTTTCGCTGTATGAAGGATTGCAGAGACACGAGCCAACTTTGACCACCCGTTTTGGGCATTGGGATCTTCCGCATCCCAACTGTCGGATGGACCGAATCGAAAGAGCCCGCGAGAGATGGGTCTTCAGCATATCAGCAGAAGGTACCGGCGCTGGGTTTAACCCATGCGTCACCCGTTATCGAATGAAATGCTCGTTCAGGGTTGCCGGGCAGCTAACCTCTGAGGCTCTCTCTATGGCCACGGCTTTACGCCGCGAAGTTGACCGCGCGGGGACAAAGAAAATGGCTGCTTCGACAAAGCCCAGGAACAATTTCCTACGTCTCTGACGGTCTCGGCGGGTTTACGGTTGGACAACCTAGTCGTGATATGCTGACGCGTTCCGGAAGGGGTTATAGACCCCCGAACTATTCCGTTCCGGAGCATACACAAATCCGTAGAGATCTTTTTTGATATCAACCGGCTCCAAGATCATGCCTTTGTCTCGAACCGCGTGGGTGTATTCGACCAGAACTCGCGCGGTACCATCGATGCCCCACATCATAAATCCCGTCCCAAAGAGTCCGCCATTAGGGTAAAGTTGGTACAGATTCAC
>JAFAIO010000160.1 GCA_019236675.1 Verrucomicrobiota bacterium | reverse complement strand
CAATCCACGGGAGCAGCGGTATGGCGGTCTGATCAAAGTAAACTACGAACCAACCTCTTGGCTGAAGCTTTATGAAGAGCTGACCCTTGAACGGAATAAGGAGAACAGCGAAATCCCGGACTACGGTCCGAGCCAGACAGATAACATCGTTATTCCCGCAAACAATCTTTACAATCCATGGGGTGTCCCGTTGGTGCCGATTGGCGATGCTTTATTAGAGTTTGGTCCTCAGAAACAGGTTGTAACGATTGACGCCGTCACGACGATCACCGGCGCAACCATTCAACTTCCCCATAACTGGTTTATCGACGCCAGTTACCTCTATTCCGAAACCGATGGGGATCGGACAACTTATAATCAAATTTCGAGGACGGGCCTGCAAGAGGCTCTCAATGGCCAGCTTCCAGGATTCAGCAATGTCTATTACAATCCGTTTGTCGATTTTGCCGCAGCAAAACATCCGAACGGCGGATTCGTGGACGCCCTTCGTTTAACGGCAGATTCCAAAGCGCGTACGGACCTCAGCACTTGGGCGCTGAGAACCGGAGGCGATCTGATAGACCTTCCGGGCGGTACCATCACTCTTGGCCTCGGCGCCGAGTATCGGGATGACGCTTACGAAACGTCGGTCGACCAAAACTCGAAGGATGGAAATATTGTCGGAAGCGGCGGTCCTCAAAGCACGACCAGCGCACGGCGGAACGTACAAAGTGCGTATGCTGAACTGACGATTCCTATCCTGGGGAATCAATGGTCGTTCCCGGGAGCGCGTCTGTTGGAGGTTGTGCTGCAAGAGCGATACGATCAATACAGCGATTTTGGTTCTGCGGCTAAGCCCAAATTACTTTTGCGTTACAAACCTTTCGACGATCTAACGTTGCGAGCTACTTATTCTGAGGGATACCGTGCCCCGAGTCTGCCCGAGCTCTTCAGTGGAACGTTCATTGAACAAGCAGCCCTAGTGGATCCGAAGAATCCTCAACTCGGAACCCAAACTTATTTTGTCCACGTACAAGGCAACCCGGACCTGCAGCCAGAGACCTCTTATAGTTACTATGCCGGTGCCGTATGGACTCCCGGCGCCAGCGATCCCGAGCATAGCTGGTGGGGGTGGGCGAATGGGTTCACTGCTTACGTTGATTATTTTCAAATCTCTTTACGTAACCAGATCACCCAATTGCCATTGCAACAGATCTTGGACCAGGAAGATCAATTCCCGGGATTGGTTCAACGCCTCCCGAATGGCCAAATCAACTATATTAACGATCCTTTCGTGAACCTCGGGGCTGTCCTCGTCGATGGACTCGATTTCGGAGCCAGTTACGTCACCAAAGAGTATAACTGGGGCAAACTGAATTTCGAAGTTGACGCCAGTTATCTGTACAACTACGCGGTTCAAAATATCAAAAACGCAAGCGCTCACACGGCCTTTGGTTCTGTTTCCTTGACCCCTTCGCCGGTGTTCCTGGAAGACGACAGTTTCGCGTTGCCTGATTTGAAGCTGGTGGGCAGTTTGTTTTATAGCAAAACCGTCTTTGGCATTGATACCCTCAGAACGGGTGTTGTACTGAACTTCACCGATTCTTACCACGACGCCCTGGACAATTTCAAAGGCACCGACCCGAGCGCAACGGTGCAGCCAAACGGTCTGGTACATCGGGTTGGTAGTTGGACCACGTGGGATTGGCAAATCTCCTACAAATTCGGCGCGCCCGAAGAAGTGAACGCCCAAACACCGGCTCCGGGTTACTCTAAAGATGGTAAAAAGGTTGTGGGCGAAAAAGCGATTGCTCCAAAGCGGGAAGGCGCTTCCGGCGGGGTCCGTTACTGGCTGGCGAACACGACTTTGACGTTTGGTATTAACAACATCTTCGATACCAACCCGCCATTTGTCGACGATGGCTATGGCTTCGATCCTACGACCGCTAATGCCTTTGGCCGCTATTTCTACGTGGAAGTAGAAAAGAAGTTTTAGGCCGGTACCACACAAAGAGAAGGCCTCGCGCAGAGGTCGCAGTGGACCCGAGGACAGAGGGGGAGACTCTTGCTAAAAAAGTAAGAGTCTAACCGTTTGCACCACAAAGAGTTAAGGCAAAGACGGATTTTAAACTTTCTGCGTCTGGGAAATCTTAAACTAGACTTCCCTTTTTTATCTTCGTGACCTTTGAGGCCGAATCTGAAATTTGTTGGTCACTATCATGAGCACCGCCCGACTGGGCTTCGTTTGGATAAGAACCGTGATCAAAGTTATCGGGATCGCGATGGTCAATTGGTCGCTCTTTGCCTATGCTGCTGATCATTCGGGTAGTGATACGGTTACGGGTGAACCACTCGTTGTTCCGCGAGCGAAAGAATACGATATCACGTCAAAGATTAACGGTCTGAAATACCGGGTCATGGTGTCAACACCCCGGAATGCCGATCCCGGCAAGCGTTACCCGGTTTTTTACCTACTGGATGGCAATTGGTACTTCTTGCCGGCGGCTCAGAGTGACTCTGCTACGGACCCAGCTCTTCTAGCTTCGATCTTTGTTGGGATCGGATACCCAAGCGATGATACTGAAATCGATCGCCGCAGGGCTTTTGATCTAACGCCACCTGGCAAACTAAAAGACTTTTTTGGATCCAAGGCAGGAGGCGGTGATGATTTTATTCGGATCTTATTGGGGGAGATAAAGCCTTTAGTGGAGACTCACTACCAGGTCAATCAAGCGCGGCAGATTATATACGGTAAATCACTCGGCGGACTGCTCGTATTGCACCTGCTTTTTGTTCACCCGGAAGCGTTTCAAACTTATATCGCTGCGAGCCCGGCGATCTATTGGGATAACAGTTCAGTACTCGCCGGCGAAAAGGACTTCTTGCAAAAAATCAAGACAGACAATCTACGGCTGAAGGTGCTAATCACCTCCGCCAGTGAGGAACAGTACCGGGGTTCGGACCCCAAACTGCAAGCGGAAGAGGTCTATCGTATGGTTGATAATGCCTCTGAACTGGCCAGCCGCTTGGCGACAGCCAGCCCTCAGAACCTTTCTGTAGCATATGCGACCTTTCCCGATGAAACTCACAACTCCGTTTCATTGGCTTCCCTCGGTCGAGCAATGTACTTCGCGTTAAAGCCGTAGCGGAACGGTTTGGACGCGATCACCCATTTTTGGTAATGGAATACCTTTCGGTGAAAATTTTCGCGTTCATTTTTTGCACTTTAGGCCTTTCCGCGCCTCTGGTACTCGGCGGGGACGATTTTGATAATCTTAAGGCGGAGGCTATCTCTCAATTCGTCAAGCAGGCGAATACGGCAGACTCCGAGATCGCCAAGATCATCAAAGCGTACAATGAGGAAACCACGGACGGGCGCAATGAATTCGGAGCTATCAGGTTGCCTGTGACCCGTTCGGATCTGCGAGCATTGATTATCTCTGGGGATATCCAGCGGCGGCCTTTTCACTACGCCGAGATCGAGAACGGCCGATGCGTCGCCAGGGGCAATTCCGCCACTGTGCTGATCGCGTTATCTACCCGGCAGGGCGAACATCTTTCTGAGGTATACGGAACTTTGACCTTCACAACCTCGGTTGAGGAACACCTAAGCTTCGGCTCGAAAGGTAATCAGGTGCGAGACTGTGAAGAAGAAACGCTCAACGGGACCGTGCTCCGTAGGAGCTAAATCTTTATAGGTACCAGCACCCAATTCGCGGTGAGCTCCGTAGGAGCGGCATATCATAGTTTCCCGTATGCTCTTCCGTGATAACCCGAAATTAGATTTCGCTCCTACGGAGCTGCCCCGATTCTCATGGTCCGTAGCTATAAAGATGTTGCTCCTACGGAGCATGTCTTCGATACCGCGAGCTGGATATCTGCAGGTCGAAAGACCCTTCGTTGTCTTCGTTACCGTTCGGCTGAGCTCAGGTCGAAGCCTTCTGTAAAGGATTTTTTGCGTGACGACTCCTGTTTGTGCTACCAAAGCTGATGGTTAGAACGCATGAAGCGTGCTCGTGCGAATGCTCAACCGTTAGGTAAACTTTGGGCGTGTCGAATCCGACCGCAGAAAGCTGCAGAAATTGTGGTGCGCCCTTGAGCGGGGCGTATTGTTCGCAATGTGGTCAGCGAGACATTGATTACCATCAATCGATCGGAACAGTCTTTCGCGATCTTTTGGATTCGTTTCTGGCCTTCGATGGAAAGGTAATTCAAACACTATGGCTTTTGCTCTCGCGGCCGGGTGAACTGACTCTGCGGTTTTTGCAAGGACAACAAATCCGGTTTCTGAATCCGATCCGATTGTATGTCAGCGTCAGCTTAGTATTCTTCTTGGTTCTTCATTTTGCTAGACCGAATGCGCCCCTCGTGGTGTTAAAAGCGGATTTACCGGTTGGGCAGCATGAAAGCGCGTCTTCCAACCGGCAGGAATCTGCTGAAGATCAGCAGTTCGAGGCGAAAATGATTGGCAAATACGGGAGCCTGCAGGGGTTCGGCTCTCATCTGATGGCGGAGTTCATCGAGCGAGTGCAATGGATGATCCTTTTATGCGTGCCTATCTATGCAGGTTTCCTGAAACTCATTTATCTCCGCAAGGCGCGCCCTTACTTGGCGCATCTGGTTTTCGCTTTCCATCTTCATAGCGCCTTTTTCGTTTGCGCTCTGGTCCAAACTCTATTGCGCGTAGTATCGCAGGTCCCGCACCTGGATTGGATGAAATGGGCGATTGGGCTGCTGGGTCTTTGGCTGGTCGTTTATCTATTTCTCGCTCAGCGCAGGGTTTACGGTCAATCCTGGGGGACGACAGCCTTGAAGTTTCTAGCGTTGTATTTTGCCTATGCCGTCGTTCTGCTAATCGGAGTAACGGTGACAGGAACACTTGTATTTTACCTTACCACTGCGGCATAACGAAGAGCTTCGGTAATCGTCCTCGTTCTCGACAGTGAGAGGCATGACCGCGATAGACGTGCGTACGGTCTAAGCCCGATCAGCACGAAAGGGCCAAACAACGCGTCTAATCGAGGACGAGTACGAAAAATCCCCGCGAAACCCGTCGATTCATGAGCACCTATTTCCTTGGTAAGGATCGGGCGAAATCGAGGGCAGCTTTCAGCAGTTTGCGGCGCAGGGCATCATCCTCATAAGCTTCCTGGGCGGCTCTGACCCATCCGTGCATTTGCCGGCCCCGCATGATCATGGGAGCGATGCCCGGTGTGGATAGGGCCCATGTGTCGTTACCTTTGCCAAGTCTCACCAGCATACCGTCATCGCGGGCGCCACAGAGCAGGTTTCCATACAGGAGCCAAGCCCTGCCGCCGAACATTGCTTTCTCGGTTACCCCGCGCAATTGCGCGAGATCGTCGGCCAGCAACTCTTCTAAAACTTTGTTGCGCACGCTGAGATTTCGAAAAATAAGGCGAATTATCGGCAGGATTAGGTTAGTCAGTGAGTCGCTTCAATATTAAACGGCATCTTAAGAGAAGGAAGCGTGTTGCGAGCCAAATGAATTCCGGAGGATTGGAGGCAAAACTTATAAGCCAGAACAATCTTAATCTGGCTGTGGTTGAGCTCAACGGCAATGTGGGCTGGCCATCGGACTTCCGCGCCAAGACCTTTATTGATACGCTCAAGGGCCTTGGAAGTTACGATCTGCTTTATAGTGTTTTGGATTCGGCCGGCGGATCCCCGGTGGACTCGTGGGGAATCTACCATTTTCTTAAAACGGCTCCTAAAGCACGCTACGGATCTGTGGTTCTAATTGCGGGCCAGTGCTCCGCCGACGCGATATTGATCGCCCTAGGCTTCAACCAGATTTTAATGCGGCCGGGAGCCTACCTTAAGTTTGAATCGATAATGTTCTCCAGGCCGGTAGCCGGCCGCCTGGTCACTAGACTTCTGGCCCGGCTGGTGGCTGAGCGTTCAGGCTCCCAACCAGAGGACGTCCTCGGTTGGATGGACAAAAACAAGAAACTGTCAGCGACAGACTGCCTCGAACGTTCCCTTTGCGATGCGCTCGTTTGATCAATTGAACGAGTAGACTGATTTCACCACAAAGGCACAGAGGACACGAAGGATTTTCTAAAACCGGTTGATGAGAGGCGCCTCACTTCATCGGGCTATTTCTCCATCGCTTTGTTAGCTCGGCATCTTCGGCAGACGTGGCTGTGCCGTACTTTTCAGCCTAGAGCGCCGCGCGCCTACAAGGAAATCAACTTTGGAGGAAACGCAATAATTCAGGCAGAGCGCTGGATACCGCCGTTAGCGTCGCCGCCAACATGACCATGAAGAAGAGTGTTTCGACTCTCGAAGATATCCTTGAAACTTGGGATTTGGAGAGGTAACGGAGGCCCGGCTCGGGTGTCGTGAACGACCTTGGACCGGTTGGCTCGATCCAGAGTACGAACGATTTCTTTTTTGCCAGCGGCGCCGGTGAGTTCGCGGGATCTACAAAATAGTTAATGATGAACATAGATTTGCTCCATTTTCAGTTTGCTTGAGTTCCTCCGCCGGGATAAGCGGCGTGAACCGTTTTCAAGAGATGGTCGGAGCGAATCCCGTGTTTTCGACATCCCCGATGAATTTTCTTTGGCGCTTCGAAGGACTGATTTCGGCAAAAAGATTCTTAATCAGCCAATGTCGAGAAATCCGAATCGGCTCCGACTAGTGTCTGAAAACGCACCAAAGCGGTGCCCGAATCGAAATACCGAAAAGAAGAAATGAAATACATTCTAATGATGCATGGGACAAAGGCGGACTGGGAGGCGTTCACCAAGTGGCCTAAGGAAGACCTTCAGCGAAACATTGCGTTCATGCGCGCCTTTTCCCAGGAACTTAAGGAATCGGGCGTATTCGTGGCCACAGAAGGGTTGGCTTTTCCGGAGCAAGCCAAGATCGTTCGCGCCGGCAAAGATGGAGAGCCGATTACTGACGGTGTCTTCCCTGAGTCCAAGGAGTTCCTTGCCGGGTATTGGATCATTGATGTTGAGAGCCCGGAGCAAGCTTACAAAATCGCTGCCCGAGCTTCGGGAGCGCCGGCACCTGCAGGGACGATCGGGAGCATGCCGATCGAGGTACGGCAAGTGATGAGCGAAGCGCCAGAGGACATGTTGCAGTGAGCCGCCAGTCTTCCGATCTTCCGATCGAAAATCTGTTGCGTGATTTGAAGCCGCAGGTGCTCGGGATTGTCGTAAGAAGATTTGCTGATTTTGCGGCAGCAGAGGATGCGGTGCAGGAGGCGTTGGTAGACGCGGCGATGCAGTGGCCGCGTCAAGGGGTACCGGCTAATCCGCAAGCTTGGTTGACGCAGGTAGCCTGTCGACGGATGACCGACCATATCCGTAGCGAATCTGCCCGGCGCCGGCGCGAGAACGAGGTTGCTCTAGAGTCGTCCTACGTGTCGGCGCCGGCCGATTTCGAAGCTTCGGCGGAAGACGACACGCTGATCCTGCTCTTTATGTGTTGTCATCCAGCGTTGACCCGGGCTTCAGCGATTGCACTCACGTTGCAGGCGGTGGGCGGGTTGGCCACGGCAGAGATAGCGCATGCGTTTCTTGTGCCGGAAGCAACCATGGCTCAACGGATCAGCCGCGCCAAACAGGCGATCAGGAACTCGGGTATACCGTTCCGGTTGCCAACGAAAGAGGAACGGGAACAGCGTTTGCGCGCGGTTCTCCAAGTCTTGTACCTGATTTTCAATGAGGGTTACACGAGTAGTGTTGGATCTGAACTGCTCCGGGGCGATCTTTCCAGTGAGGCCATCCGGCTCGCACAGATCCTCCATAATTTGCAGCCCGGCAACCCCGAGGTCGCCGGGTTACTCTCGCTGATGTTACTGACCGATGCTCGGCGACTCGCGCGCACGAACCCAGGCGGTGACCTGATCCCTCTCGCCCAGCAAGACAGGGGGCTCTGGGACCGGAAACAGATTGCAGAGGGAATCGCACTCATTTCGGAGGCACTACCGAAGGGCGCGGTAGGCCCTTATCAACTGCAGGCCGCGATCGCTGCGCTCCATGACGAAGCTACCCGGGCTGAGGACACCGATTGGCCCCAGATCGTCGCCCTCTACGACCTATTGAAGCGTATGTCCGACAATCCAATGGTAGCGTTAAACCATGCGATTGCGTCGGCAATGGTGCACGGACCGGAAAAGGGGCTCGAACTGTTGGATGCGATTAAAGGCGACTCTCGCCTGACGGGAAGTCACCGCTTAGATGCAGTGCGAGCACATCTGCTTGAACTCGCCGGCGATCGCCAAGCGGCGACAAATCATTATCGGGCAGCTGCTATCAAGGCAGGCAATCTTTCGGAGCGGAACTACCTTCTGACGCGGGCGGCGCAACTGTCGAGCGATCAATAACTCGGATCGCGCCTGGAGCCGGGGTTCTCCCAAAATGAGAAAGTAATTCTCAGTCTGAGACCGTGCTCCATAGGAGCAAAATCTTTATAGCAATCGATGTTCAAAAAGGCGGAAGCTGCGTAGGAGCGGCATATTCGGGGTGTAAGCGAGGCGAGGCGGTCTTAGCGTCGAAGGGATTTGCCATG
>JAFAIO010000092.1 GCA_019236675.1 Verrucomicrobiota bacterium | reverse complement strand
TCTACAATGAGACCGTCGAAATCGAAAATGAGTGATTGCAGGTTCAAAGCGCTTCGTTTTGTGGTCCCGTTCAGGGATCAAACGTCCGAGTCCTTTCGAAGCGTGCCTGCTTCGAATTTCCCGCGCGGGGAAACCTACCGTTTGAGCGCCTCCTCAAAGAGCTCGAAATCAGAGAAGAAACGCTTCACTTCAATCGCGGCATTCTCCGGCGAGTCCGAGCCGTGAATCACGTTCATCATCGCGTCTTTGCCCAAATCTCCTCGAATAGTCCCTACAGCCGCCTTTCGTGAGTCTGTGGGTCCCATGAGATCGCGAACCCTTTTTACCGCGTCTTCGCCGTTCAAAGCCAAGGCCATTACCGGGCTTTGTTGCATGAACGAGCGCAAGCCAGGGTAAAACGGACGATCAGCGACGTGGGCGTAATGTTCTGCCAGTACTTCTTCGGACAGCAGTAGCATCTTGCACCCCACGATCTCGAGTCCGGCTCGCTCAAACCGGCTGATGACCTCACCACAATGCTTTTGAGCAATACAGTCTGGCTTTAGTAAAACTAAAGTAGTTTCCACCATAGGTATGTGACAGCCCTATCGGTACTCTCAGAATGACAAATGACAAATAACAAATGATAGATGGCCCGATCGAACGGATCTGACCTCTAGTGGACGCGCGATAATCCGACTCGCATTTGGAGGCTGAGCCTGCAAACGTGGCATCAAGCGGCTGGCGCGACTGGAGGGGAGCCGCTTTCGCCCGTGGCTAATTAAGCGCCACGAATTCGCAAATATCCTTGACCCGGTCTGCCGACGTTGCATCAAGCGGCTCCCGGGAACGACCCGGCGCTTCGCCATGTTTCCAGGTCTCCGTCTACAAAAGCCGCATTTCGGAATACACTACTCGCATGCCGCATCATCCTGATACCGCGCAGCATCCCAAAGACCGACGGCTGGTACCAGACCTAGCTATTGACGAAGTCGCTTTTGGCGGAGCCGGCATCGGGCGCGCAGAAGGAAAGGTGATCTTCGTTCCTTTCACCGTCGATCAGGAAATTGTCGATGTTCGGCTCCATACAGTCCGTCGCAGCTACAGCCTCGGACAGGTCGAGGCCATCCGCCGGCCTTCACCTAACAGGATCACGGCCCCTTGCCCGTACTTTCAAAATTGCGGAGGCTGCGATTATCAGCACATCGCTTACACCCATCAACTCGCTATCAAACAAGGCCAGATCGAACAAGCATTGCGGCGAATCGCCAAGCTGTCTGGCTGTGATGTTCGGCCGATCAAGCCGAGTCCGAGACCATTTGGCTACCGCAACCGCATTTCAGTTCATAGCGACGGCGAGAATATCGGATTTTTCCGGAAAGGCAGCCGCGACGTGGTCGACATCTCAGACTGCCTACTCGCCTCCGAGACTGTGAACGCCAAGCTTCGCGCTTTCCGGGCAGCCCGACCAACCGCAGGCGCTCACGCCACCCTGCGCGAAAATGAAGAAATCACTACCTTCTCACAAACCAATGACGAGGTGGCCGAGCTCCTCATCGAATTCGTGCAAAGCCGGGTCAAAGGCCCGGTCTTGATAGATGGTTACTGTGGATCCGGATTCTTTTCACATCGCCTGTCTGCGCAAGTCCGGAAGGTGATCGGCATTGACTGGAGTCAACCGGCTATACGACAGGCTCAGGAGACGGCCACCGCGAACGAGACCTATCTGTGCGGCGAGCTTAGCGAATTATTGGATAAGGTTCTGCACACTGAGAACCCTGATACCGTGATTCTCGATCCATCCGCAACCGGGCTTTCCGAAGAAGTTGTGTCGATATTGGCCGGCCGCGTCCCACCAACCCTGATCTACGTGTCGTGTAACCCCGCGACCTTCGCCCGCGATCTACAACGTCTCGCCGATCGGTTCCGAATTCAGGAAATTCAACCTTTCGACATGTTCCCGCAAACCGCCGAGATCGAAGTTGTCGGTTTGTTGCAACGAAGCTGAGCTCACACAGTTGCAAAGAGAGCTGCAGACCCTTTTGTCACAAGTGCGAGCTACTCAGAATGACAAATACCAGATGACAAATGACAGATAACCTGCCTTCGAGGACGGTTCTGTATTTGTCATCTGTCATCTAGATCGCCACGCGTCATGACTCGCCTCAAAATATCGCGTCGGCCTCCCGATAGGTTGCCTAGGGTTCACGCATTCAACACACTCGCGTAGTTCAAAACCACGAACACCATCGCCGCCGATAGAACGATTGCGGCGATAACCGAACCCACTTCGTAGCTCCGATCAATCTTGCCAAGCCGTCTGGTCGAGCTCAACAAGTCGCCGATCGAGTTAGGGAAGGGCAAGATGTTTTCCAGAGCTTGAACGCGAGGTTTAACCGGTACCCGAGCAGCCCTCTCGTCACTTTTGCTGATGAATGTTTTAGTTATCATAAGCCTCTCTTTGCTCCATTGACGCCCTTTTCGAGGCTGCTTGCAGACATTAAAGACGAAAAACCGGCCTGAACCGGAGCCGCCTTTTTCTTCGCAATCGAAGAAGAGTCAGGCGTCTAACGCCGGTGGCCGGCAAGTCTATTCAGGGTTAACGTTAACCCGTTATCCCAGATCTCGCGCTAACCTACACTGCCCAGTAAAATACCGGTTAGGAAAACTAGAATCCCGCCGAGGACAGCCTGAAAGAGGGCTTTGAGCAAGGGGGTATCCATGTACCTTTTCCGAATCCAGGCGATGGCAGCCAACTCAATTGCCACCACAGCCATCGCGATCCACATCGCAATATAAAACTGCGATATCAAGAACGGTAAAGTATGGCCGATTCCGCCTAAGAAGGTCATCGCGCCGCAGACGCTTCCGCGAAGCCAAGGCTGACCTCGGCCGCTGATCACGCCATCATCCGAAAGCGCCTCTGAGAACCCCATGCTGATTCCAGCTCCCAAAGAAGCAGCCAGACCGATAAGAAACGCAGTAAAAGAATTATGCGTCGCGAACGCCGCTGCGAATACCGGCGCCAAGGTCGAAACGGAGCCGTCCATCAATCCAGCGAGAGCAGGCTGGACTACATGGAGCACGAATAATTTCCGTTTTACATGAGGATCATCGGCCGGCTGGCTCGCCGAACGTTTAGCTACTTCTGCCTCTGCAGTTTGTCGCTGGCTAAGCGCGTCACTCCTGGCTAGCGCCGTCCGAGAAGATAACCCATATACGCACATTAGTTGTCGCAACTGGGCCGATTGCCGCTGACGCATCGTCAGTAATATGGAGGCCGCCTCCGGGCTCTCTCCGCGAATCCGATCCGCCAGTTCGGCATAAGCTCTTCCTTGCTCTTCTTGGAGTGCGAGAGCGGCCGCAAAAGGACCGCTCGGAGAATCGGCTTTGGTTGACATAATCACACGATTGAAAACGATGTTCTAGCCGCGTCCATCGAACCTATCTTAATTCGATCTTTGGTGGGCATATAGTAACTACCCTCGTACCGGTCTGTTAGCTACTTCCTCGTGGCCTCTTTTCAAAATTGAGAAAGAGTCACAGTTGCAACGGGCTGGTCCCCTCCAAGGACGGTTCCACCCTCCTGGCTCCTGGATTCTGGCTCCTGACTCCTCTGTCTAGACCAACCCCCTATCCACCAGCTCGTGCTTCAGATACGCGTAATAGATCGGAGCGACCACAAGACCGCTTAAGCCAAAAGCGGCTTCCATGAAGAGAATCGCAATCATGACTTCCCATGGCCGGGCCTTTATTTCAGAGGCCACAATTCGGGCGTTGAGGAAGTACTCAAGCTTATGGATAACGACAAGAAAAATCGAAGAGAGGATGGCTGCTAAGGGTGAAACCGAGAGACTCGCAATCAAGATCAACGAGTTCGAAACGATGTTCCCGAATATCGGGAGCAATCCGCAAAAGAAAGTCACCACCACCAAAATCTTTGCAAACGGAAGATCGATCCCGATCGCCGGCAGTAACACCAGAAGATAGATCGCCGTTAGCACCGTGTTGATCGCAGAAATCCGGGTCTGAGCAAACGCGAACTGGCGAAAAGCAATGGCAAATCGTGAGACTCGAACAATCACCGCCGCAGCCAGCGGTTGTTGGAGTTTGCCGGGCGAAATTTGGAATAGCGACACCAACGCCCCAATTACCATGCCGATGAACCCGCGCACAAAAAGGTGCAAGGTCTCTCGTCCAAACTTCTGCACCTCTTGAGAGTGTTGACCCAGCCAGCTGGAAACGAAAGTCTTAAGATCATCAACCGTACCCGGCAGATAATCTTGGACCGCGGGCGGCAGCTTATCTCGGGCATCTACCAAGATGTGTTGAAGTTTCTCGGTAAAGACTTGGGGACTGCCGGCATCGCTTTTCAAGAACGCGATTGTACCGGCAACCAAACCAGTCACGACCGCAATAACCAAAATCGCCAGGCTGACCACCGCGAACCCTCGCGACCAACGATTGATCAAATGGCGCTCGATGATCGGCGCAATCAGTCCAATTAGCTCGTAGACCAAGAAAGCTCCCAATAGAGCAGAGACCAGATGGACAACAACGATGGCCAAAAGGGCCAAGCCGGCCAAAACCCACGAGGCGATCAGCGAGCCAGTGATCGGTTCGTCCGCCCGCGTCAAAGGCTCAGGTAACTCTTCGGTCGGACGAATCGTTTGGCTCACAGGCTGAATTCTCGACCTCTAATAATGAATTGCAAATCTCGATGCGTTCGATGCTTAGGGCAAGCTTCCCAGCTCTCACTAATGACCTCTCACGTCTCACGGCCGCGTTAGCGGCCTGGCGGCATCGCGGACGCGATCTGTGAGCTTCTCAGCATCACGCAGCCTTTTTAAGGAGTCGGCATATTCGGTATGTTTCCTGGTGGCATTTGGCGCCTTTTTGAGCTGTTGAGCGAAGAGCGGAAGCTGTTCCTTGAGCATGGCCGGGTCCAGGTCGAATCCTTTGCCAAGTTCCGCGTAAGTCCGCTCCTCGACTTCTTCAGGCCGCTGTCCGGGACGCTCCTGCAGGACTTCGTTCTGCACTTCAGCAAACGAATTCACGCCTTGCTGCTTTCGAGCTTCCCCTGGACGGCCTGGAGTTGCTGATTGGAGTGTTGCTGGCTATGCAATAGCCATAGGCTGAGCGCCGTGATTAAGGCCAGCCATCGCCGCCAAAACCATTTCGGGTTTGAGTATCGAACGAATTAGGGAAGCGGTACTGCCTGGGTAGGCAATTTCGGCTTTCCATACTCCTGAGGAAAGAGATGGGCCCGGTGAGGCGGTAACGTTTTGCCCGGCTCCTTCGTTTGCCCTAGCGGGTTTTTGCAGCCATCAAGCGACCAATTGGTAAGCGATTATCGAAACATAATCA
>JAFAIO010000533.1 GCA_019236675.1 Verrucomicrobiota bacterium | reverse complement strand
GCCGGACCTTTGCCACGCTCATGGATGAAGTGGATACCAGTATCTTCCGATGAGTACCGATAATGTTGGAAGGTCGAGAATCTTTCGACCTGTGCTTTCCAATCGAAACGGTCTCTCCAGTAGTCGCAGATCTGTTGCAGAAAGTTTAAGTCGACTCCGTACTCCCAGTTCGCGCCCTGGATTTCATCCGGCCATCGCGTTCGCCGCAATCGATCGCGCAGATCGTCCACCGCGGTTTGCGAGAAAGGGATACTGAAGGGTGCGATGCCCATATGCACCAATGAATCGCATCAGGATCGCGCTCAGGAAACCCCTGAAAACATCCAGGTGGCTCCGAGTGCCACCATTTCGTTGGATGCGCTAGGCTTTCAGCATCCAAGTAAAATTAATGATTTGGGTGCAGGGAATGAAAAAGTAATTTGGCGCGTAACTCATATTCCGCGAAAGCGCTCCAAAGAGTTTTCGTTGCCAGACGCGCATCTCGCTACCCCCATATTCAACAATCATCTCCCGAGGTAATAGGAAAAAGGCGTCGTCAGTCTCAAACGAACAACCCATTCTTTTGGCAGATTCTCTTAGAATTCTTGGTGCATCTGGATCCTGCATATAGCCATGATAGGCAATCACATGCCAGATCGACCGGCCGACCAGACTAACCTTAAGACGTTCCTCTATTGCTATTTGGCTCGCCGCGGTGCCCACGAGGCTTAACAGAATTATCCTCTCACGGAGGCATCCGCAACGGCGCAGCCACTCGAAGCATCGGGCGATTGCATAGCGTGGGTCGGGGTTTGAAGTGATAAGGACGCACGTCCCCGGTACCTGCAGCACGCGACCGGAGCAAAGTTCTGTCTCAAGTTCCTGGACAGAACACGGGCTCGATAGCATCTGAGCTCGGATAACCGCCCTTCCCTTGTGCCACGTCAACATGATCGCCATCAGAGCGCTGGCGATAACGATCGGAATCCAGCCCCCCTCTACAAACTTAACCAGAGACGAAAGAAAGAACGGAAGCTCCACACTCAATAGAATGGCCGTGATACCAATGCCAACCCAGGGCGGACGGTGCCAAACCCGCATTACTACCAGCCCAAAAGCGATCGAAGTGATCAGCATGGTACCTGTCACCGCCAAGCCGTAAGCCGCGGCTAGACCTCCGCTGGAACGGAAGGCAATGACCAGCAGAAGGCAGCCCGCTGCGAGGTGCCAGTTGATCACCGGTAAATAGACTTGCCCGCGCTGGGCGCTGCTCGTGTGCCGCACGAGGAAACGAGGAAGCAAGCCCAAATCGCGAGCCTGGGCGGTGAGCGAAAAGACTCCTGAAATCAGTGCCTGGGAAGCGATAATCGTTGCCAGGGTGGCCAAAAACACAAGCAGCAAGGTCGCAATCCCTTGGGGAACCATGTTAAAAAAGAGAGCACCTTCACGGGCTGCATCAGGATGGCGGATCGCTATCGCAGCTAACCCTAAGTAATTCAAGATTAGACACGGTAGGACAATACAGTGCCAAGCCCGAGAGATGGTACGGCGTCCGAAGTGTCCCATATCGGCGTACAACGCCTCAACCCCGGTAACGGCCAGTACAACTCCTCCCAACACGAAAGCCACCCCTAAACCACCGTGCACAACGGTGTTGACCGCTAGCATAGGATTAAAAGCGGCAAAAGCTTCCGGCACTTGTAAAAGCTGGGTTAGGCCGCCGATCCCAAGGGTTAGGAACCATACGAGCATGATTCCTCCAAATAGTGAGCCCAACGGACCGGATCCGACGCGCTGGACAGCAAATAGCCCGATAAGAATTGCCAATGTAATCGGAACCACAAAAGCCGAAAGTTGCGGGGCCACGTCTTTCAGACCTTCGACGGCGCTTAAGACCGAGATGGCGGGAGTGATAACTCCATCTCCATAAATAAGCGCCGCCCCGAACATCAGTAAAAGCATAAAAAAAGGAAGTCGGAGTCGCCGGGAAGGAGGGTTTTTATCCCCGAGCAGGGCCAACAAGGCGAAGATGCCACCTTCGCCTTTATAGTCCACACGCATGACAAGGAGGACGTATTTGCCCGTTACGATCGCTAACAGGCTCCAGATAATAAGAGAAGCAACGCCCAGGGCGGTCTCTGGCGTTGTCTTGGGGGATGCATTCAGCGCCGCTTGAAACGCATAAAGCGGGCTGGTGCCGATGTCGCCAAAAACCACCCCAAGAGCTGGAACCAGGAGACTCCAGCGAGCGGCAGCCGCGCTTTCCATCGTGCCGGTAGCGGGTGGCGCATTCATCGGAGCTGATTTGTCCTCTTTCCTGCCAATCATGATGGGCGCCGTAGCATCAGAGGGTTATTCAGGCATAATCGGGGCGGCAGCTCGACAAGCCGCTGCTCATTAACTGAAGGCTAGTAAAACAGCCTCTCGCTGCCATGGGACTTTAGTGCAACGACCGGCGTTTTCGCGAACAAGCCAATGATAACCGCGCAGGTAGCGAACTATGACCTCGCAGCTTCCAGTGCGGCCTGCAGTTTGGCTTCGTCCTCTTGGGAAACCGAAGTCGTTAACACTTTGCCGCCGATTCCACGCAACTCTTCCAGTATACTCTCCCTGTCCGGTGACGGGGTTCCGGTGAGGACGAAAAGAGCTGAACCACCGGGAACTAGCGTTCCGGCCAACTCCTTCATGAAATGATTGGTGATTCCCACTGCGGCAAGCGCGCTTCCTGCAGCCCCGGTGGTGGCATTCAGGAAAATCAGGGTGGTTAGCGATCCACAGAACCCCGGGAAGGCCGGGCTCATTGCGCTCAGAAGGCTACCGCTTTGGTACAGCTTAACCTTGCCCTTCTCGTCCTTAACGGCGACGACCATCTCCCGGAGATCCAGCACATATTTGCCTTCTAAATCGTGCAATTTGGAACGAAGCTCTTCGGCCTTGTCGGCCTCATCGAATCCAATTACAAATAAATTGGGCATAAACTGTTATCCTTCGTTAATAGGAGCCTGCAGACAGGCACCAAATCAATAACTAGCTTCCTGGCGTTTTTGCCAAAAAGCTAATCAAATTGTGCCACCGGGAAGTACTTGCCCTTACCTTCATCGAAACTGCAATGGAGTTTTAGCCCGCGAATTAAAAAATATGGTTGTATGCGCGGAACCTTCGGTCTGAACGACCGGAATCGCTCTTCTGAGCCGCGTTACATTGAGGGCGCTTCCAATCACTTGAACCGGCGTACCGACCTGCACGCGAGCAAAAAATTCTGCCGCCAGATCTCGGGGCATCCGCACACAACCGTGCGAGGCCGGGTAGCCAGGCAGAAACCCCGCATGCATCCCCAGGTATCGTCCAAACTGCATGTAGTCCGGCATTGGCGCGGGCATGTAGCGACATCCTGCCGGTACCCGCGAACGCGGAGTCGCGTTGGGATCGACGATCCTGCCGTAATTATCGACTACCAGACCAAAGTCTGCTGACACATGGTTCAAGTCCTTTCCTATGATCTTGAATCTCCCGGTTGGGGTCCCCCAACCGTCTTTGCCTGAAGCAATCGGCGAAATGAGGGCTACCCGCCCGTTCTCAAACAAATAAGCCGTCTGCTCAGTAAGGTTGATCACCACCGCCGTCTGTAGCGCGCCTAGTTTTGGAGCCGGCCCCAGCGTCACCAGGGCGACCGCCAATATCGCCGCTACTTTCATACCTACCTCGTCTCTCTTATAGACAGCATTGCTCCGGACAGCGTTGAAGAAAGATGCAAAAATCCGCTAAACACCTTTTGCTAACCCTCATCTACCCGTGATTTGTTAGATTGGATCGATAATCCAACTCGGAATGCGGATACTCGGCTTCGTTTTCGACTAACAGAGTTTACCTCGGCGCTAGGCAGTTTGATTTATGAAAAAGGCCCTCATCGTGTTGCTGTGTGCTACCGCGATTATCCCCCTGGTGTCTGCCCTCACGGTTGTTCCCAAGAGCGGCACAGACGAGGAGTTGGGGCGGATCCAGGAAGCGACTGACGAGGCTGCTGCTGAACTGGACAGCGAACAAGTCAACTACTACAGCGTAGCGAATCAAATTCATGCCAGGATCACGGAAGTGACAAATGATACCAGAGACGACCATCAATTGATCCGCATGCACTGGACGGCCCATGCCGACGTTTGGATACGAGCATTCAAGCTCCGGTTCACCTATTTTGACGAGAACCGTAAACCGATTAAGAACGAAAGCCGGTGGATGTGGAGCCCCAACGAAGATGGATCTTTCAATATGATTCCACCTCACTCGCCGATCGATGAGTGGCACGAGCTCACTTTGCCAACCGATGAGGCGAACAGGTTAAAATCAGTGACGGTGGCAGTCGAACTGGCGTACGAATCAGATTAGGTAACAGCGACGGTTTTATTGTCGATCGCTGAGATGAGAGTTCAGAAAAGAATGCAATGCCACCAGGACCTCGTCGGGTGCGTCCTCAGGTTGCAGATGACCTCCGCTCGTGGTGGCGCCAATCACGTCGGCCGCCCAATGGGACCAGATCGCGACCGGGTTTGGGCTGCCCTGCGTCATGGCTGCACCAGGCCACAGAACCTGCACAGGACAGGCGAGCTTGCGTCCATTTGCTCGGTCTGCTGCGTCCAACTCAAGATCCTCGTTCACTGCGGCACGATAATCCTCGCAGATCGCGTGACGAACCGCCGGGTCGCGGAAGGCTAGACGATAGGCCTCGAGTGCGGCCGGATCGACCTTTTCCAACCCGCCCGCCATTGTGGCTAAGGCTCGGTCGATGAAAGCGTCAGGTGCTGCTGTGAGCAGCCGCTCGGGAAGATCTGCATCCTGTGCTAACAGAAACCAATGAAAATTCTTCCTCGCAAAGCGGTAGTCCATGGCCGACATGGCATCGAGTGTCGGTACAACACTCAACGAAGAGAAGGCCGCGACGACGTTGGGATTATCGAGCGCCAATCGGTACCCCACCCGCGCACCGCGGTCGTGTCCAACGACAGCGAAGCGACGATGTCCCAACCTGCGCATAAGCGCGAGGAGAGCCGCACTAACCCGTCTTTTCGTCCAGCGCGGCTGCATGGCTTCCAGGCGGCTGGCGCCGTAGCCTGGTAAATCAGGGATCACGAGAGTGTATGACCGTGAAAGATCCGGCGCGATCTTGCGCCAGGCGATATGCGTCTGCGGATAGCCATGCAGCAGCAACAGCGGCGGCCCACTACCCCCGATAACGCCCGCGAACCGGACACCATGGACTTCGGCATCGAGTCTTCGAAGTAAAGGAAAGAATGGCGGGGCCATTGTACCATCGGTGATCTCACTCATACTGACCTGCCTTGCATAAATTGCTTCGTAGTACGGTTCTTTTGTCGTTCGCGCCGGCTTGCGTGAGCACGACGCCGCCGATGCAGATCAACGCGCCCGCTAGTAGTGGGACGCTGACTTTCTCGTGGAGAAAGATGATCCCGGCGCCGATGGCGAAGACCGTCTGGAGAAGGGCAAATGGGGCAACTCGAGCTAAAGCGCAGCGGCCGATCAACCAGAACCAGAGCCCGAAGCCGATGACCGCGCCGAACAGCACGGCGTACCCGAGCGATAGCCAGCCGAGGACGTTTGCGTTCCTCAGGGCAGTCCCTTGACCGGTCTCGAACACAGCCGAGGCGACGCCGACCTGAGGCACGGCAAAAAGAGACAACCATGCCATCAAGCGTATCGGATGAAGCGGTCCAAAACGTTTGATGAGCACGTTGCCGAAAGCTTGCGAGGCTGCCGCACCCGTGACCAGTAGAACCGCCGCCTTCGACACCTGTTCGCCGGGGTTCGCCAGCGCCAGGGCGACACCGGCAAACGCCACGCCAACCCCGACGACAACGTGGAGGGAGGGTCGTTCGCCCAGCAAGGGCCAGGCGAACAAGACGGTGAACGGCGTCATAAGCTGCACGATTACGGCGGACAGGCCCGCAAGTCCGAGATGCAGCCCCACGAAAAAGAGACCGAAACACAAGCCGCCGAAGAAAATTGAAATTGCCGCCGCCGCCCCGATTTCGCGGCGCGTGGGCCGACCTGCGAACGGCAGTAGTAGTAGCCCGACCATCGCAAACCGGAGCGTAAGGAATAGCAGCGGCGGAAAGACATCGACCCCGTATTTACTGGTCACGAATTGTATTCCCCATACAAGAGCTACCAGCAGCGCAGCAGCGACCTCAAGAGCAGACATGATGGGCTCCTCGATTAGCCTTTCGCGAATGCAGCGAGTTCACGATTGAAACGCTCGGGCCGCTCATAAAACGGAGCATGGGCCGCGCCTGCATAGATCGACATTCGAGCGGCGGGATTGAGGTCGAGCACGCGCTGTGACATCTCGAACCGCGTGTGCCTCTCCTCATCGCCCCAGGTCACCAATAGCCTTGGGATACTCGCCCACACCTCGTCCAACCCGTCACTGTCAAGCGTGGGTACAGCCTGCTGCACCTCTCGGGGCACCATCCCGTTGAAGACCAGCATCCGCCGAAAATCGGCCTCGGGCGGCGGCACCGCGAAGCAATCGGCGAGAAAGCTCGAGTAGGCCTCGGTGCGTGTGGCCAGGTCTGGAGAAGACAAACGCTCTCTCTGGGCAAGCGCCGCCTGCCCCAAGAGTTCGGGTGACAGCTTGGTTACGGCCCCGACCAGATTGACACCGCCGGCACGGTGCTGACCGTAACGCCTCAAATAGTACCCAGCGATAAGCCCGCCGAGAGACCATCCTACGATGATCGGCCGAAAGAAACCGGCGGCCTCGAGAACGGCATGCAGGTCCGCTGCCCAGAGAGCCGAGTCAGCGTAGGCTGCCACGTCTTCAGGTTTCGATGAATCACCGTGACCCCGCAGGTCATAGCTGACGATCTGGCAGGTCTCCGCAAGGGTGCCCCCGGTCTGCCGCGCCCAACTGAGTCCACTCTGGCCAAGCCCGTGGACTAATAGGATCTCCGGGCCGGACACCGCGCCGTAGCGCGTAGCGGCCAAGGTAAGCCCATCGGGTGTCTGAACTTTAAAATGATGGCCTGAGCGAGCGGGTTGATATGACGAATCCGACATGATTACTCCTGTTTTCAACATCTCCAGTTTGTAGTGATCGCTACAAACTGTCGACTTGCATTCTCTTGTCAATGAGTTTTTAGTGATCGCTATAAATAAGCCACCTGCAAAACGCAGCGGTCCCCGGACCTTCGATCGGGATCAAGCGATTCAGATCGCCATGCGCCTTTTCTGGCGGCATGGCTACGAAGGTGTTTCTATCACCGATCTAACCAACGCGATCGGAATCGCTCCGCCCAGTCTCTACGCCGCCTTTGGCAGCAAAGCAGCGCTCTATCGCGAAGCGCTCGATCGTTACACCGGCCTACCCGGAAGGCGCCTGATCCTCCCCCGCCTAGAGGGGAGCTCGTTGAGTACTCTCTCTCCTGCCAAGACCCTAAATGCCTCGGTCAAGAGTCTGCTGCGCGGCGCAGTACACGCGGCCACCGACCCCAGCGGAGAAGGTGGCTGCATGATTTCTACCGGCATGATCCAATGCGCTTCCGAGCACGCCGATCTCGCCGCCGATCTGGTTGGTCGGCGACGCAGGATGCGCGACGAGATTGCCGGTGCCCTCACCAGATGGCTCCCCAAAGACGCTGCCCATTCGCTCGCGCGTTATCTAATCACCGTCATACAAGGTCTGGCCGTCCAAGCCCGCGATGGCGCGACGCGATCGGAACTCGAACAGGTAGTTGACGAAGTCGTCGCGGGCCTGCGGCCGCCCGAACGGAATAGCCGCAAAAGAGGACAAAAGACAAAAAAATCTCACGCAAAGACCCAAGCCCGCAGCGCTTCGCGTAGCGATGCGGGCGCGACGCCAAGCCGAAAAGGTAAAACCAAATACAAATAGACACGAAAAGATTTTGACTGCCTTGCTGGAAGCCGATGGGATTAATGTGAGGATCAATCACATCAGTCTCATGTGTCCCATAAGTCCCATCCGTTAACGGCGCCAGACGCGCCTGATATCGAACGCGCCCTTTCGCCATTTCGCCCGTTCGCCGTTTCGCCCTGCCATTGTCCCAACTGCCTGGCTTCCTGGTCCTAGTTGTTGATCAGCACCGGCAAAAAGAGGTCTTCAATTCTCGCCAGGGGATGCTGGGATGCTAGCGGAACACTCAGCCCACGAATGCGGCAATCGGGACAAGAACAAGTGGCTATGGGCTAATCCGTGTTCCATTCCCTACATTCACGTGTCGGCATGCAATGCATCTTGATCATTCCGGTTATACGCCTTTGTGCTTCTATAACTGGTCTCACGAGTCGACGGCAGATGCGATAGCTAGAAACCGAGAGGGTGTCGCTAGGTTTGGCCGGATACTGCAAAAGAATCGTGCACCTATCGAAAACTATGCGGAAAGAGCCCGACTAAAAATCGACTGGGCTGACCCCTCTTCTACTCTCTCACCATTAGCTGGGATCACCCAAGTTCCGCGGGCTTTTGACTTTGAAAGCTCTCATTGGCCGGCTCAGTTCTATCACACCGGTCCCTTCCACGATGGCATGGGTCGAACCCAGGTAGACTTTCCCTGGGAAAAACTGACCGGTGAGCCCCTGATCTATGCGTCGATGGGCACAGTGCTAAATGGAAATCTGGAGTCTTCCAGACCATAGGGACTGCTCTAGCCAAGCACAACGACCTACAATTGGTCCTCTCGGTCGGTGATCGGGTCGATCCAGAGCAGATCGTTTCAGCGCCGAAGAATGCGATCATCGTCCAGCGGGCACCGCAACTCGAGTTGCTAAAGCTGGCCTCAGTTTGCATCACGCATGCCGGCCTAAACACGGTATTGGAGTCTTTGGCCCAAGGTGTACCTCAGGTCGCCATTCCGGTAACCTTTCGATCAGCCAGGTATTGGTGCGAGGATCGCGCATAAGCGAACAGGTGTTGTTACCTCGCTGGACAAGTTAACTCCTGACCACCTGCCAGAGCTGTTGGATGAGGTTTTGATTAACCCAACCTACCGAGCTAACACCCAAAAACTGCAGCGGCAGATTGTCGAAGCCGATGGTCTCTCCGTTGCGGCCGGTTTGGTAGAGGAATCGTTGGGTGTCAGGAAGAAGCAGAACGCCGTGTGAAGCTAGAATTCTGAAACGTCGGATTCACCGGCCAGCTCGTGCTCGGTTTGGTTGACCGCTTTGGCTATCGGCTATAGAGGCGAATATCTTCCGAGCATGGAGCCGGCACCATGCGATCACTTCATCAGCAAGTCTGTCAGGCTGTCTCGGAAACAGCGCTGGCTTCACCTACCATTTCGCTGGTTACTCGTCGCCTAGTCGCTTCTTCTAGATGCGGCAGATTAACAATTCTCTTTCGTAAACCAATTCTTTTGGTAAGCCCTCATGTAAATCGAGAAAAAGTTCTTCGTGCCCGATCACTTCTGAACGCCAAGCCGTTCGATCAAACTTTTGGAGTTGTTCGAAACGTTCTTTTGAAAAATCCAAGCCGGTCCAATCCAGGTCTTCGTAGTTGGGCATCCAGCCTATTGGTGTTTCCTTGCCTATCGCGCGTCCTCGCGCCCGATCCACAATCCATTTTAGTATGCGCATGTTCTCGCTATAACCGGGCCAGAGGAAGTGGCCCTTGTCATCCTTTCGGAACCAGTTCACATGGAATACCCGCGGCGTCTGGCTCAGGTCTCTTTGCAAAGCGATCCAGTGCCTGAAATACTCGCCCATGTTGTACCCGCAAAAGGGGAGCATTGCCATGGGATCACGCCGCACTTTACCGACCGTGCCACCGGCTGCTGCCGTCATCTCCGAGCCCATCGTAGCACCGATATAAACTGCACCTGACCAATTGAAGGCCTGAAAAACCAAAGGGATGGCTTTCGCTCTTCTGCCTCCAAAAATCAACGCGCTGATTGGAACTCCTTCCGGATTCTGCCAATCAGGATCGATGGTCGGACACTGCGATGCGGGCGCCGTAAAGCGGGCGTTCGGATGAGCGGCCTTCGCTCCGGTTTCTTTCGCGATTTGAGGCGTCCACTCCTTTCCCTGCCAATCCATCAGGTGAGCAGGATGTTTTTCTGTCATCCCCTCCCACCATACGCCCCCCTCGGGAGTTAAGGCGACGTTGGTAAAGATCGTATTCCTCGCCAGAGTCGCCATCGCGTTTGGGTTTGTTTTGACAGACGTGCCCGGTGCAACGCCAAAAAAACCCGTTTCCGGATTAATGGCAAAGAGGCGCCCGTTTTGATCTGGTCTGATCCAGGCGATGTCATCCCCAACCGTCCAGACTTTCCACCCTTTCTCCGCAAAATGCTTTGGCGGAATCAGCATCGCGAAGTTGGTCTTTCCACACGCGCTAGGAAAGGCCGCGGCCACGTAGGTTTTTTCGCCGTGCGGGTCTTCCACGCCAAGAATCAGCATGTGCTCCGCCAGCCAGCCCTCGTCGCGCGCGATGTTCGAAGCAAACCGCAAGGCAACGCATTTCTTTCCGAGCAAGGCATTCCCGCCGTAGCCCGAGCCATAGGACCAGATCTCTCGAGTCTCCGGGAAATGAGCAATGTACTTCTCCGGGTTGCAGGGCCAGGGAACATCCTTTTGTCCCCGCACCAGTGGGGCTCCGACCGAATGCATACAAGGGATCACCCGTTTCTCGCCCCGATCGATCTCTTTATACACGGGCAGACCAATTCGAGCCATGATGCGCATACTGACAACCACATAGGCAGAGTCAGTGAGCTCGACACCAATCTGGGAGATCGGCGAGTCGAGCGGCCCCATGCAAAATGGCAAGACATACATTGTTCGCCCGGCCATACACCCCTTAAAAAGACGCTTGAGCGTTTTTTTCATCTCCAACGGAGCAACCCAGTTATTAGTGGGGCCGGCCGCGTACTTTGAAAGTGAACAGATGAAAGTCCGATCTTCGACCCGGGCCACGTCCGTCGAATCTGAACGGGCGTAATAGCATCCCGGCCATAAATCCTCGTTCAGTTTGATAAAGGTGCCGGCCTTGACCAGTTGGGCGCAAAGCTCCGTGTTCTCTTCCTCAGAACCATCCACCCAATGAATGGCCTTAGGTGTACAAAGGTCCGCCATCTTTTCGACCCAACGGATTAGATGCTTGTTCTGACTGAGGGGTTTTGAGGATGCTGTCATGATAACGTTTGATTAGCCTCAGTACGCAAAATCCGGCGCCGACGCATCCTTTTTCTCTATCCAAGGCAGGTGGAACGTTGCCTCGCTTGCGAGGCCGACAGCGGCCGCCACCGTGGAGCGCTGCCTCGCTTGCGAGGCCGACAGCGACCGGCACCGTCGAGCGTTGCCTCGCTGCCGTTACGCTCAAAACGCTTCGCTGTGCCAGCACACGGGTGCGACTAAACCCGCCGCCAGGATGGTTGCCCCGGATCCGCGAGGCGGATGTCCACCGGTCCCATGCCGAAGACCGCGATGATCACTGGCTCTTTTCCATCGGCGGGCACACCGTCGTAGTGCCAAGTACGTGCGTGACGTAGGACAAATCCGCCGGCATTAACTGGTACGGCCTGGGCCGGCGTGAAGTCGGCACCGCTATTAACCCACCACGTTCCTGAAACGACCATACAGATCCGGTCCGTTGCGTAGTTATGTGGCGCGCTGAACCAACCCGGGTTCCACTTCATCAGGACCAAGTATGGCCCGGACTGGTTCAAGTCTCCGTGCATCATCGCCATCTCGCCGCTCCCCGTGGGCAGACCCTGCCACGGCTTAAATTGGATGTCGTTCGGTTCTACGACGAAAGTTTGATTTGGATTGATCGACTCGGCTTCGGCTTCTCCACCGCTGAACTCCAACAGCAAGCCGGCCATGGAGCCACCGAAGAGTCCCGCGAGAGTAGAACGCAAGGCCGTTCGACGGCTAACTTTCGGGGCAGTGTTGCTGAAATCCAAAGTGAAGGAGTGCTTGCCATCCTCCAAGGGATAGTTAGAAGCGAGACCCAGTGGTGCACGCCTTTTGTCGAGTTTTCCCGTTTTCATATCTCAATGATCTATAACGAATGCGACCTCCCACAGGTTAAGCTTCTCGATGGGGCGGTAACAATTGCCCTGAGCGGCACATTTATATCGCTCTTCTGAGTAGTCGGGTGAATCCTTCCGCGAGTGCTTGGCGTTAAGCCAATGACGATCAAAACAGACGGAAAAATGTCACGCAAAGCAGACTTCGCCCCGTCTCCCCCTTTAGCTACGTCGGCCAGGGACGCAAAGGCGCAAAGGTTCGGGCCATGCGAGAGACGGTGTGTGGACGTGCCGGCTCTTGAAGGATGGTCAGGGAAGCGGAGACGCTCATCGCTCGCGCGAGGAGGCTAAAGGTCATTGACGATTCGATAGATACCGTCCTTCAAGAGATTTTCACCGAAGTTGATCAAGAGTCCTAGGAGTAACCCCGTAAGCCGGAGATAGGTCAGGAGCTGTTTGAAATGGACGGGTTCGAGCTTCTCGACTGATTTGAGTTCCAGAATGACCAAATCGTTTACGATTACGTCAGTCTTGAACCCAACATCGAAAGTGATCCCCTCGTAGACTAGCGGAACGGGTGTCTGCTGACGGCTGGTCAGATTGCGCTTGGCCAAGTCGTAAACCAGTACCGGTTCATAGACGCACTCGTAGACGCCCGGCCCGAAATGCCGGTGCAGCTTGAGGGCGGCATCCACAACTTCTCTCGCGATACGATTCTCCTCCAACATGCGGTTATAATAACATAATAGATATTATGTTATAAATGCCGAACCTTTGCTCCTTTCCGTGACATTTTTTCTGTTCTTACCTCCAAAACCGTCACGCCGGCCTCAAAATCGGTTTTTCCCCGTTGCTTCCAACGTAGCGAAGGGCATCTTCAATCTCGTCGAATGCAAAGGCTTTTCCGCGCTTAGTTTTGAAATGGGGCATCGCAATCAATTCGGAGAGCTGTTGCAACGCGGTCTCGAGTTCTAGCGGATTCTGTACGGTCGTACTCCGGAAATTGCTAAAGCTCTTAAGACTAAAGTCTTTCGCCATCAAAAGATCCCAAGCGACGCTGAAGAGAGTCTCCTTACCCAGGCGGCCATAGGAATAAACTGTCGAATGCGCCGGGAGTGACGAGGCAATCCGATTGACGAGTTCTGCTCCAACGCCATCAAAAACCGCAGTCGTTTCGAGTTGCCGGGCTAGCTCCGCGATATCGTTTTGGAAAGTCGTCGATTCTTGGACAAGCACATTTTCCGCACCAAAATCCTTTAGCTCCTTTTCACCCGCTTCATCTCTGACGAGGGATAGCACGGGAATCCGGTTCGCGAGAGCAATTCCCAGCATCGCAATCCCGGTGGCCGAAGCGCCGGCCGTGATCAGGACACCCTTGTGACCTTCATTGGCAGCCTGCCTCCAAAATGCATAGGGAGTTATGGCATTTACCAGCGATCCGGAATAGTCCTGCGTATCGAGCTTGTCCGGCAGAAGAACACAGTTCAGTCGATGAAGCTGAGCGTATTCGCACCAGGTACCAATGAGATTTTCGCTTTTTTGCAAGGACCTATAGACCGCTACTTTTGTCCCAATGTAGCTTGGCGGCACCCCTTCCCCTGCAGCCACGACAGTCCCCGCAGCCGAAACACCCCACACATCATAGACGCTGAGCGGCAGATCCGGAGGAGGAGTGCGACCCAAAAAGAATTTGTCACCTGGATTGATCGCGCATCCGTCCATGCGAATGATGACGTGGTCAGGCGCCGGCTTTTCCGGCCTCGGAATATCGCGTACAGCCGGCTTTTGATCAGCTCCAACACAAATTGCTTTCATGCGCACACTATCGGCCGCGTCCTGGCTGCTGAGAAAGACTATGTTTTTTGCCTCAGTATAACTAATAAGCATACTCGCTGGATTGCTTAGACCATCCAGGGATAGCAAATAGCAAATGGTAGTTCGCTGAGAGTACCATGGTTTGTTCAGCGCGTATTCCGCGGCATCGGCCGGGATTGAAAACGTCTACCGGGCCCCATTAAAACTGCACATGTCGCAACCGGGCTCTTGAGACAACGATTACGGCAACCCAGGCAATAACGACGATCATCCTGCTTGGATGCGATTAGCATTTTCTGAATCAAGGATGCGACTTCAAAATGACTTTAGACTACGCATCATCAGTCTCTCCCTATCAAGTGGCAACGCCTGACTCGTGGTTTAGCTGGGTGGAACTCCGAAACAGTCAGGTCAAACTTTTGAATTTTCGGGCCAGGCTGCGAGATCTCCGGCCAAGCGCGGATGCGATTCCTTTGCACCGTCCAAAGCAGCACGTCATTTGTCTCCATCATTTCGAGCAGCCGCTGAAGCTCGAGCGCAACTTAGACGGCCGTAACCGCCGGGAAACCACAGCAAAAGGCGACATTGCTTTCCTGCCTGCCGATGCCCCGAATATGCTTCGACTAGGCAGAGATGATCCAGAGCGAGTCATCTCGTACAGCTACCTCGTTTTCGAGCCCTCCTATTTAGCGGATCTCGCCCTGTCGAATGGAATCGGCGGTCCGCTTGATTTTATCCCGACTTTCGCGACACCAGATCCTTTCCTGCATGGGATCGCCTCCACTCTAGCTTCTGCAACGCAAATCAAGGACCCTGCCGGGAACCTTTTTATTGAGAGTTTGCTTCACGCTGCTTGCGCGCGAATTCTGCATACCTACGCGGCAGTCAGATACCGGCTGTCCGGGCCGCCCCGCCTCACCGACGATCAACTTCGGAAGGCGATCGATTACATCCACGATCATATTGGAGAAGCTCCCGATTTGGGTTCCATTTCTCGAGCAGCTGGCTTGAGCGCTTTTCATTTCGCTCGCTTGTTCAAGGCTGCGACAGGGAATAGCCCGTTTCAGTTCGTGACGCGTACGCGAATGGAACGAGCAAAGGAGCTGCTCCGCAAAACTCGGTTGCCCATCGCCGATATAGCCAGGCGGGTCGGTTACCAGCAGCCTAATCACTTCAGCGCCCGATTTCGGAGCGTTTTGGGAAGTGGTCCGGACGCTTATCGCAAGTCCATCGGACGGTGATAGTCGCCAATCGTCCTCGTCCTCGTACTCGAAGGGTTGGCGCGTTGACGGCGCGTGTTCTTCCCAACGTCTGGAGGGGAGCCAGACTTCGCCCCGTCGTCAAAACTCCGGGAGGCTACGTCGGGCAAGCCGCTTTGGCCCGTGGCCTAACGACCTGCTCTATTCGTACTAGGGCGTTGTCATACCACACAATGTGAGAGCAGGCGGCTCCCGCGAATTACCCAGCGCGGTGCAGCTCTATGGGCCGGGTGTGAACGAACCGAAAGCCATGGGTGAATGCATCGTGTTGAGACGGGAGGTCGGGTCGATAGCGAAGGCGCCTGGTTTCCTTCGAGGACGAGGACGAGGACGATGATTGTTGTTGGCGCATCGAGTCCGTGACTGTTATTGCGGCTTCGCTGTTTCTGCGCAGCAAGAATCAGTAGCTATTCAGCAAGACCCCATCACTGACCGGGGGCCATTGGCGGAGTAGGCATTTAGAAGAATGAAAACACATACAAATCGCCGAGTGGCCCTGATCACGGGCGCAAACCGCGGCATCGGTTTACAAACCGCTAAGGATCTGGGTCACGACGGTGACATCCTCTTGCTCGGAGTCCGCGACCTGCCCAAAGGAAAGGCGGCGGCAGAGAGACTACGCCAGGAGGATTTCGAGGCAGAAGCGGTTCACCTGGATGTAACTGATCCGGGTACATATCGGGAAGTTTATGATTTCATCGACCGGGTTTTTGGGCGGCTTGATATCCTGGTCAACAACGCGGGTGTGTGCTTAGAAAGTTTCGCTAGCCCGGTTCAGCCGAGCACTCCTTCCTTGGAGACTCTTCGCCAAACTTTCGAAACGAATTTCTTTGGTACGGTCGCACTCACCCAAAAACTGCTCCCATTGATCCGCCGTTCGCAGGCCGGACGCATCGTTAACGTATCGAGCATCATGGGATCATTGACGCTTCACGCTGATCTGTCGTCGCCGATTTACCACGCCGGCATGTTTGCTTACAACACCTCCAAGGCGGCGCTAAACTCCTTTACTCTCCATCTCGCGTACGAACTGCGCAATACATCGATCAAGGTAAACTCGGCTCATCCAGGTTGGGTGAAGACCGAGACTGGCGGCGAGAACGCCGATCTCGAAGTTTCGGAAGGCGGCAAGACCAGCGCATGGCTGGCCACACTTCCCGAAAATGGACCCACCGGTGGCTACTTTCATGTCGGCCAACCGCTTCCTTGGTGATCACATGACGAATGAAGCTGATGCGATTGTGATCGGGAGCGGTATCAACGGCTTGGTCGCCGCTGCCGAATTGGCACAAGCCGGCTGGTCGGTAATCCTGGTCGAGCGTAACGCAAAGATTGGCGGGTTCATTGCCACCGAGGAGCGTACCCTGCCAGGGTACCTGCATGACACGTTTTCCTCTTGGCACTCAATGTTTGTCACCGGTGCTGCCTATGCCGCGCTCGGCGAGATGCTACACCGGCACGGGCTTGAGTATCGGAACACCGACAGCTGGGTGACGGCCAGTGTGGGCGATGATGGCCGGATCACACTCGTTCATCGCGACCCGGAACGGACAGCAGCGGAGTTTACTCATCCTGAGGATCGCTCTGCCTATCTGACCATGTTGCAACGACTCGGGGAAAATATGCCGGCAATCGGGGGTTTGCTAAGCAGCGAGCTGCGCTCAATCGCTTCGCTGCGGCATATCGGCAGCCTCATTCACAGCGGCGGGCTGCACGGCGCCGAATGGTGGCTGCGGGTCGCGGCTACCAGCGGCCGCGCGTTTGCGCGCCGGGACTTCAACGGTCACGAGGTTGACCATCTGTACGCCCCGTGGCTACTGCATGCCGGGCTTTCTCCAGACAACGCCGTAGGCGGGCTAATGACACTATTGTTTGCAGCCACCTTGCACGGCGCCGGCCTTCCCGTG
>JAFAIO010000431.1 GCA_019236675.1 Verrucomicrobiota bacterium | reverse complement strand
AATGGACCATTTGCTCGAACTTCTGCAGCAGAACTCAAAGCTGTCTCTCAGCGAACTAAGTAAACTCCTCGGACTGCCGATTCCTGAAATCCAGCAGAAGATTGCCGACTACGAGAAAAACGGTGTCATCCTGGCTTATCAAGCGGTTGTCGACCCGGAGAAGCTCGATGCCGATGCCGTCACGGCCTATATCGAGGTACGGATCACGCCGGAGCGAGGTGGAGGGTTCGATCGTCTGGCTCAGCGTATAGCCCGGTTTCACGAAGTAAAAAGCTGTTGGCTGATGAGCGGTGGATACGATCTAGCGGTCATCGTCGAAGGAGAAAACCTGAGACAGATCGCCCATTTTGTTTCGGAAAGGTTAAGCACGGTTGAAGGCGTGATTGCCACCGCTACTCGCTTTCGATTGAAAACTTACAAACAAAACGGGGTATTGCTCAGTGAACCGCCTCCCGTTGAACGGTTGCCAGTCACGCCATGAATCCCCCTGAGAACTTTTCCAGATTCATCGCGGACCAGGTGGCGGCAATCCCCAGATCCGGTATCCGAGACTTTTTCGAAGTAGTCCAGTCGATGACCGACGTCATTTCGCTGGGAATCGGCGAACCAGATTATGTTACTCCCTGGCGGATTCGGGAGGCGGCGATCTTTGCGCTCGAGAAGGGCAAAACTGGTTACACGTCAAATCTTGGTTTGCCTCGATTACGGGAATCGATCGCCTCGTATCTATCCAGGCGATACCAAGTTCAATACGATCCCCAGCGTGAAGTGCTGGTAACGGTGGGAGTCTCAGAGGCGCTGGATCTAGCGCTGCGGGCAATCGTTAACCCAGGTGACGAGATCATCTATCACGAACCAAGCTACGTCTCTTATAGCCCAAGCATTATCCTGGCCGGCGGGAAACCGGTTTCCGTTCCCACACGTGCGGAGAACGGCTTCAGCCTATTGGCGACCGATCTCGAATCCAAGATCACCCCGCGGACAAAAGCTTTACTACTCAGTTTTCCCACAAACCCGACCGGAGGCGTGCTGTCGTTTGAAGAACTCCGTTCGATTGCCGCGGTTTGCCGGCAGCACGACCTGATCGTGTTGGCAGACGAGATTTACTGTGAACTCACCTACGACGGCGTCGAGCATGTTTCTATCGCGAGCTTACCCGGGATGCGTGACCGAACGATTCTGTTGAGTGGTTGTTCCAAGTCATTTGCCATGACCGGGTTTCGCCTTGGCTACGGGTGCGCGCCCGCCCCGATCGTCGAGGCCATGATGAAGATCCATCAGTACGCCATCATGTGCGCTTCGATCATGTCGCAGGAGGCAGCAATTGAAGCCTTGGATCACTGCGCCAGGGAAGTGGAAGACATGCGAAACGACTATCAGCGCCGGCGAAATTTTGTTGTCAGCCGGTTAAACGAGATCGGTTTGCCCTGCCATTTGCCTAAAGGCGCCTTTTATGTCTTTCCGGATATCCGTCCGACGAAGCGGACCAGCCTCGAGTTTAGCCTCGGCCTGTTAAAAGAAATGCGGGTGGCCGTCGTACCGGGAAGCGCGTTTGGCGAATCCGGGGAAGGCTTCGTGCGCTGCTGTTTCGCCACCAGCCTGGTAAAGCTCCAAGAGGCGATGAACCGGATCGAGAGCTATGTTAAAAAGCTCGGTGCGTGATGAACGAAGAGCGACGCCGGTACGGCGAAAAACTCGGCGCGTCCCTCATGCTGTTCTCGCCCTAGAACAAATCCGCGCCGGTTTTGAGCCGCTGCCGCTCTTGGGCCCCGTTCTGGCAATTGGGTGTTCAATTCGAAACCCTCAATCCTACCCAACCTTTGATGCTGCCACACCCGCTGCACGGCTCAAACCCGGCGCGGTTGGTCTCGTGATGATGCAACGCTCTGGGCGCGCCGAGCTTTTCGCCCTACCGATCCTCCCATGATCACTAAAGCAGTCATTCTTGCTGCCGGGCGTGGGACACGGATGCGGGAACTCACGAATGACGTCCCCAAACCGATGGTCGAGGTCCACGGGAAACCCATCCTGCATCATATTCTGAAAGGATTAGTCTCTGCTGGTATTCACGAGGTCTTGATCGTCGTGGGCTACCGAAAAGAAGCGATTCAAGATTATTTTGCTGACGGGCAACGCGTCGGACTGCAAGTGGAATATGTCGAGCAAGTGACTCAGGACGGCACTGGCCGAGTCGTCAGCCTCGCCAAACCGTTCTCCCGCGACCATCCCTTTCTGCTCATTTACGGCGATATCTTAGTACAGCCAGAGGTCTATCAGAAACTCCGCGACCTGGGTCAGGAGGAAATGCTGATCGCGGTCAAGTATTTGCAGGACGTTTCAAAGGGTGGCGCCGTTTACCTGGACGAGAATTTTCGTCTCGTTGATCTGCGCGAGAAACAAGACGCTACCGGAACAGAGACACACTGGTACAACGCGGGGCTTTATGCTTTTAGGCCCTCGATTTTTCCGTTCATAGATAAACTTGAAAAGTCACCTCGAGGCGAATACGAGCTCACGGACGCCATTCGCGCGATGGCCCGGGCAGGCTTTAAAATGAAAGCAGTCGAGATAAAGGGCTCCTGGGCGGATGTGCGAGACCCGGAAATTCTTCAAGCATTAAACCAACCATCATAATATGTTCTCTGTATGCAGGTCGGTTTTGCACAGATCAATACGACCGTTGGAGCCCTAAAACAGAACTTCGACAAAATCGTTGAAGCCTACAACAAGGCCGTGGCTGCCGGAGCAAACTTAGTGTTGACTCCAGAGCTGGCGTTGACCGGATACCCCCCTCAAGATCTGGTCTTTAAATCCCGCTTCGTTCCCGAAACCTGGGAAGGGATTAATCATCTGCATCGGCGTGTTGGATCGGTCCCGTTGCTGGTGGGCTATGTAGACTTCAATCCGAGCCCGACCGGCAAACCGTTCGTGAATGCTTGCGCCATCCTTCAACAAGGACAACCCATCCGGAAGGTTTTTAAGACCAGGCTGCCAACCTACGACGTTTTCGATGAGGCACGGTATTTCGAACCGGCGAGCCATCAGGAACCGTTCGAGCTCGCCGGCCGTCGTGTAGGCGTCACAATCTGCGAAGATATCTGGACGGAAAAATTCCTGAAAAGGGAGCTCTACCATCAGGACCCCGTAGCGAATTTGATCGCTCAGGGAGCGGAGTTGATCGTCAATCTCAGCTCGTCACCCTTCCACGTAGGCAAGGCTGCGCTCCGGATCGCCATGGTGAGCGAGTTAGCGACTAACTTCAAGGTTCCGTTCTTCTACTGCAACGCCATCGGCGGCAATGACGAGTTGATTTTCGACGGTAATTCTTTCGTCGTCGACGGAAATGGACAGGCAGTCGCAAGTTTAGCAGCGTTTGATGAAGAGGTTGCAGTCCTAAATGCGGATCAGCCCACCAATCGGTTCGTCGAGCAATCTCCTGACGAAGAGGTGTATCGCGCGCTGGTGTTAGGCGTTCGCGATTACTTTCTGAAATGCGGGTTTAAGACTGCGGTTCTCGGCCTGAGCGGCGGGATTGACTCTGCAGTCACCGCCGTCATCGCGGCAGAGGCTCTGGGTCGCGAAAATGTTACGGCGGTTTCCATGCCCAGCCAGTACTCATCCCAAGGCAGCTTGGATGATGCTGAGGCTCTGGCCGATAATCTGGGGATCCAACGGCATGTTTTGCCGATCAAAGAACCTTTCGAAGTCTTGAAAGGCCAGTTCAAAGAGGTCTTTGCGGGTAAACGCGAAGACACCACGGAAGAAAACATGCAGTCACGCCTTCGTGGGCTAACGCTGATGGCTCTTTCGAATAAGTTCGGTCATTTGCTGCTTACGACCGGAAACAAAAGCGAACTTTCGGTCGGCTACTGCACGATCTACGGAGATATGTGCGGCGGACTAGCGGTGATCAGCGACGTGCCGAAGACCATGATCTATCGGCTCGCTAAGTGGATTAACCGGGACCGCGAGATTGTCCCCGTAAATTCGATTACCAAAGCGCCGAGTGCAGAGCTAAAATTGAATCAGACAGATCAGGATACGCTCCCGCCGTACGAGATCCTCGATGCAGTCCTACAGCTTTACGTGGAAGAACAGCTGAGTCCGGAGGATATCATCAAGAAGGGTTACTCGCCCGAGACGGTTCGCTGGATTCAGCGTCACGTCGATTCTAACGAATACAAGCGGCGCCAGGCTGCACCGGGATTGAGAGTCACAAGCTTGGCATTCGGTATCGGGTGGCGTATGCCTATCGCCCAGCGTTATCTACGCTGATACGATGAAAGAATACCTCGCTGCTCGCCAGAAGCTCGTCGATGAGGCTCTCCATCGATTGCTGCCTAAGGCGACTTTAAAACCCAAAACTATCCATAAGGCGATGCGCTATAGCGTATTTGCCGGTGGAAAACGACTGCGGCCGATTCTGTGCCTGGCGGCTGCCGAATGCTGTGGCGGGTCGGTGGAAGCTGCGATCCCTTTGGCGTGCGCGGTCGAGTCTGTACACACTTACTCGCTCATCCACGACGATCTACCCTGTATGGACGATGACGACTTTCGACGGGGTGTTCCCACCTCGCATAAAGTCTTCGGAGAAGGGATCGCCGTCCTCGCGGGTGATGCGCTCCTGACTTTCGCATTTGAGCTGCTGACTTTAGCGCAGGGCTGGCCACGGTATCCTCTTCGGGAAATCGTTCAAGAGTTAGCCGTCGCTGCCGGTAGCCGGCACCTGGTCGCCGGTCAAGTCGTGGACCTGGAAAGCGAGGGGAAAAAGATTTCGCTGCCACTCCTGAATTTTATTCATGAATCAAAAACCGCGGCCCTGTTGCGGTCTTCTATCCGGCTGGGCGCGATGAGCGCCAACGCCACGCCGGCTCAGCTCCGCAATCTTTCCGATTTCGGCCGGTCGCTGGGGTTGGCTTTTCAAGTCATCGACGACATCCTTGATGTCACCCAAACCACAGAAAAACTGGGAAAAAGCGCTGGAAAAGATATCGCCGCAGAAAAAGCGACATTCCCAGCGGTTGTAGGGTTGGAGCGATCCCGGCGAATTGCCCGAAAGCTGACCAAAGACGCACGAGAAGCTCTGCGGCCTTTCGGCAAACGGGCGGAGGTTCTTTTGGGAATGGCCGATTATCTGTTGGAGCGGGATTATTAACGCCGGGATAGCGCGGGAACGCCGGGATCGCCGGAAACGGATCGCGCGAGGAACGAAAGAGAACGCATCTGTTTACGGTGTTCGATTCGGAAGCGTCCCCTATCCAATAGGGCGCCGTCCGCGGTTTCGTTCCCGGCGTTCTCGGCGATCCCGTGCGTTTCCGGCGTTTTTTTCATTTGCGCCCCCTGCTCCACCGTGCCACTTTCCCCACCTTCAACAGCTCGTCGCCATGGCATACGCAATCATTCGTTCAGGGAATAAACAGTATCGGGTCAGCCCCGGCGAAACGGTAGCTGTCGAAAAGCTTTCCGGTCAGGCCGGCGAAAAGATCACATTCGCTGAAGTTGTGCTTCATTGTGATGGTGATAAGGTGACGCTGGGTGCTCCCTTGATCGACGGAGCAAAAGTTTCCGGTGAAGTCGTGGAGCAATTTAAGGATAAGAAGGTGATCGCATTCAAGTATCGGCGCCGGAAAGGTTATCATCGGACGGTGGGCCATCGACGCCAATTGACTCGCGTTAAGATCGGATCGATCGACCTCTAATTTTCAGCGTATGGCACATAAGAAAGGTCAAGGCAGCGTCAAAAACGGACGCGACAGCGTCAGCAAACGCCTGGGCGTGAAGAAGTTCGGTAGCCAGCAGGTCGTTGCCGGAAATATCATTATTCGCCAGCGCGGTACAAAGTTTTTGCCGGGAAAGAATGTTGGGCTTGGTCGGGATTACACCATCTTCGCCCTCGTA
>JAFAIO010000145.1 GCA_019236675.1 Verrucomicrobiota bacterium | reverse complement strand
CATCACGGGTTCGCCTACGTTCTCGAAGTTGATTCTGGGTGGCGATTTTGAAGGCGCTTTATCTGTTGCCCGGCAACAGGTTGAGGGCGGAGCCAACATAATCGACATCAACATGGATGAAGGGATGATCGATTCGGAAGCATCCATGAAGAAGTTTTTGAACCTGGTGGCTGCCGAACCGGATATCGCTCGGGTGCCGGTGATGGTCGACAGTTCCAAGTGGAGCGTTCTTGAAGCCGGACTGCAATCGATCCAGGGAAAAGGGATAGTAAATTCGATCAGCCTGAAAGAAGGCGAAGAAAAGTTTCGTAGCCAAGCCCAACTTATCCGCCGCTATGGCGCCGCAGTAGTGGTTATGGCGTTCGACGAGACTGGCCAAGCGGACAGGTTGGCTCGCAAGATCGAGATCTGCTCTCGCGCCTATCGGATCCTTACAGAAGAAGTCGGATTTCCGCCGCAGGATATCATTTTCGATCCGAACATTCTGACAGTCGGGACTGGTATTGAAGAGCACGCGGGATACGCGATTGCGTTTATCGAAGCGACGAGATGGATCAAACAAAATTTGCCTCATTGCCGGGTTAGCGGCGGTGTCAGCAATATTTCATTCTCGTTCCGCGGAAATAACGCGGTGCGTGAGGCGATCCACGCCGCGTTTTTATATCATGCCATCGCCGCAGGCCTGGACATGGGGATTGTGAACGCCGGCCAGCTAGACGTGTACGAGGAGATCAAGCCGGAGCTATTGGAGTTGGTTGAAGATGTCCTCTTAAACCGCCGGAAAGATGCGACCGAACGCCTGGTTGAGTACGCGGAACAGGTTAAAAGCAGCGGGAAGACACAAGTCAAAGATGAAGCCTGGCGTTCAGCCTCGGTCGAGGAGCGACTTTCTCATGCGCTGATCAAAGGGATTGTCGAATACATCGATGATGATACCGCCGAGGCCCTGCAAAAATATGGGAGACCACTTTCGGTGATTGAAGGCCCGCTGATGAGCGGGATGAGCGTGGTTGGCGACTTGTTCGGAGCTGGTAAAATGTTTCTGCCCCAGGTGGTGAAAAGCGCCCGCGTGATGAAGAAATCGGTGGCTTACCTGCTGCCCTACATGGAAGCGGAACGCGCCAGTTCACCGACTCAACGCTCACAGGGGAAAGTCGTGCTGGCGACGGTGAAAGGGGACGTCCACGATATCGGCAAGAACATCGTTGGCGTTGTGTTAGCCTGTAACAATTTTGAGGTGAAAGACCTAGGGGTGATGGTGCCGGCTGAAAAAATCTTCGAGGCAGCCCAAGCCGAGCAAGCGGATATTATCGGTCTCAGCGGTCTGATCACTCCGTCCTTGGACGAGATGGCCCATGTGGCTCAGGAAATGGAGCGCCTCGGGTACAACCTGCCATTATTGATTGGTGGGGCGACGACCAGCAAAGCGCATACGGCGGTAAAAATCGCTCCGCACTATAGCGGTCCCACAATCCACGTTTTGGATGCTTCACGCGCGGTGGGCGTCGTTGGTTCGCTGATCAGTCAGGACTTGCGGGGCGAGTTTGTTAGTAAGAACCACAAAGAGCAGGATCATCTCCGGGAAGAGTTCCATCGCCGGACTGCAGAAAAGCAATTGCTGACCATTGAGGAAGCTCGTAGCCGGAAACCGGTCTTCGATTGGGAAACTACACTCATCGATAAACCGAGCGTTCTCGGAGTCCATGTCATTGCTAACCAATCGTTGGACGAATTGCTACCCTACATTGATTGGTCTCCCTTTTTCCATACTTGGGAACTCAGGGGTCGTTTTCCAAAGATTTTCGACGATCCGAATGTCGGAGAACAAGCTCGCCAGCTTTATGAAGATGCCCAGAAACTGCTCCAGGATATTGTAAACAGCCGGCTGTTAGTCGCGAAGGGTGTCTACGGTATCTGGCCGGCAAACAGTGTCGGCGACGACATCGAAGTTTACACTGACGAAACCCGTTCTGGCGTCTTGGCGACCTTTCACCAGTTACGACAGCAGATGCAAAAACCGGCTGGTCAGTTTAACCATTGTTTAGCCGACTTTATCGCCCCGAAAGGAAGACCGGACTATATCGGTGCATTCGCGGTCACCGGCGGACACCAAGCCGATGAGTTAGCTCGCCAGTTTGAGGAAGATCACGACGATTACAACGCGATCATGACCAAAGCGCTGGCCGATCGATTAGCTGAAGCGTTTGCCGAATATTTACATGAACGCGTTCGCCGTGAGTGGGGGTACGGCCTAACGGAGCATCTGACTAAAGAAGATCTGATCCAGGAGAAATATCGCGGTATCAGACCGGCGGCCGGTTACCCGGCTTGCCCTGACCATACCGAGAAAGGGATTTTATTCGACCTGTTGCAGGCCGAAAAGAACACCGGCATCCAACTTACAGAAAACTTTGCCATGTGGCCGGGAGCATCGGTGAGCGGCCTTTATTTTGCGCATCCCGAGGCCAAATATTTCGGCGTGGGCAAGATCGACCGTGATCAAGTGGTGGATTACCAGGCTCGGAAAGGGATGCCGTTAGAAGAACTGGAACGCTGGTTAGGACCGAACCTGAATTATCTGCCGGAACGGTTACCAGTTGGCAACTAACCGTTACGAGTTCACTGTTCACGGTTCGCAGTTCACATCAGCCGTCGGGGCCTCGACGGCTCGTGAAACAGTGGTGGTGGACGTTACACTTAATGATCTACTAAGTGTCAGACTGCGTGTTAACTAGGGCCGAACCGGGGGACTGCAAACCGGGAACGGCGAACGGTTAATCCGTTAGGGGCAGACCCAAACCGGAGGAGGCGGGACGACGACGACGCGGAAGAAACGGCAACCGTTATTCCAGTACCAATAGCCGTAATGACCGCCGTGGTAGCAGTAACTGTAGTGATATCCACAGCCGTAGTGGAACCCGCAGTGGTAACCGGGATGAGCTTGGGCGGAAGTTGCCAAACCACCGAGGCCGCTGACGGCCATCGTAATTGTTAAGAGGAGCTTTTTCATGTTGTATGCGTGTTTTTTGTTTAGTTGTTAATTGTCAGTCGTCGTCCCGTATCCGCGGGACTGTGGCGGACGAGCACTCGTTTAGCACCGCCTATGCCAAGGTGTTCTCAGGCAGGATGAACGGTCACCCGGTGTGTGATTCGGTAAAAAGGAAGCTTTGACCGGAAGCGGCGCTGCGCTACACAGGTAACGGCTAATACTAGCCGTTTCAGTTTTGGGACGGGTCCGATTGGAAGTGGGAAACGAGACGGGTTGATTCTCGGAGCCGCTTAAAGCACCGTATGCACGCATTGCTTATCACAGCGATTATTGAAGGAAGACGATGTCTGCCTTTTCTGCCTTGGATACGCTTCTGGATGAATTCCATGGGAAGAATATCGAGCGACTAGTGCGTATTTCTGAGGCCTGGGAACCCGATACCAGGCTTCTGCTGCATCTGGTCCAGATTGTTGAAACGGCAGATGCACATGCGCAGGTGGGAGCGACCCGGTTGTTGAAGCGATATCAGGAGACGGGTGCGCAGTTCCCGGAGTTGCTGGTCCCGCGTTTATTAGAACTGTTGACGGTGGTCGATCGCTGGGAATCGAGATTCCATCTGCTGCAGATGCTGCCGGGATTGCCTATTCCAAATTCATGCGCGCCCCAGCTTAAACAATCGCTTCTAGGATGGACCCTGGACCGCAATCTATTTGTACGGTCTTGGGCCTACAGCGGCTTACATCGCTTAGCCTCGCTGTATCCAAAATATCGGGCGCAGATCTTGCCGTTGTTGGAGCGAGCGAAAACGGAGGAAGCGGCATCGGTGCGTGCACGGTTGCGGCAATTGGGAGAGTTCGACGGCGGTGGTGAGACCTCGGTCTAGAGCCGATCGCCCATGCGTCTCAATGTATTAGCTGTTCCGCAATAGTGGGTTGAAACGGGATACGAAGTCTATCTTCCACGGGAGCGAAATCTTTATAGCAATCAGTATCCGAATTGCCTCGAGCTGCGTAGGAGCGGAATCTTTATAGCTATGGCTTCACAGGAAGCGGATAGCTCCGTAGGAGCGGCATCTACGGGGTCTTTGCGCATGGGGGTGCCGTTTGAGTAGAACGCGAGCAGGATCACCCCTGTGCCCTGCCGGATCAGATGTCGCTCCTACGGAGCTGGCCTAATTTTAACGGCGCGGTGCTGTAAAGATCTCGCTCCTACGGAGCATGCGCTTAGACGCCCTTAATCTTCGTCAACCCCAAGCTCGAACTCCACAAGATCTGCATAGTTCTGGCGCCGGCGGATCAACTGTGAACTGTCACCGTTCACCAACACTTCGGCTGGCAATGGACGGGAGTTGTAGTTCGATGCCATAGCGAGCCCGTAAGCGCCGGCGCTCATCACGGCGAGGAGGTCGCCGGCTCGGCAACCGGGGATCTTACGGTCCTGAGCAAAAAAGTCTCCACTCTCACAGACCGGGCCAACGACGTCTGCGACGATCGGATCCAACTTGGAGTTGCGTTCAACCCCGACGATTTCGTGGTAACCATCGTAGAGCGCGGGCCGGATAAGATCGTTCATACCGGCGTCGATAATAACAAATCGTTTCGCTGGCGTTTCTTTTATGTAAAGCACTCGACAAAGCAGGATTCCTGCGTTGCCAACCAGGAAGCGCCCAGGCTCGAGCAACACCCGGACTCCGATGTCTTCCAGCGACGGTCCGATCGCGGTAACATATTCTTCGATGGTCATACCCTGTTTGGTCGTCTCGTCTAACCACCATTCTTCTCGACCACTCTCCAACGACTCTTGATAAACAATTCCGATCCCTCCACCAATGCTGAAGAACTCTATCCCATAACGTTCCCAGAGCCGCTTTACCAACGGAACCAGCTTCTGCAACGCTTCGACGAAGGGTTTGCTTTCCCTGATTTGAGAACCGATGTGGGTTTGGATACCGACGATCCTTATGTGGCTCAGGCCAGCCGCCAGTTCGTATACGGCTTCGATCCGATCTAAACCGATTCCGAATTTGTTCTGGCTTTTGCCCGTTGAAATATACTTGTGCGTGGCGGCATCGACATCGGGATTCACTCTAATCGCGATTGGCGCAGTCTTTCCCAGGGATGCGGCGACCTCCTGGATCGTCAGGAGTTCTTGCTCAGACTCAACGTTAAAGCTCTGTACCTCGTTATGGAGCGCATAGGCGATCTCCTCGCGGGTCTTACCCACACCGGCAAAAGTGCATTTAGAACCAGAGCCTCCACTTGTTAGAACTTTGTAAAGCTCGCCTCCCGAGACGATATCAAATCCCGCACCGGCGTTAGCTAGGAGCCGGAGTAAGGTAAGATTTGGGTTGGCCTTTACAGCATAGCAGATCTCATGATCCAGGCCCTTGAGAGCGGAGTTCAGGCGCTGGAAATGGTCCAGCACGGTGTGCTGGCTGTACACGTATAGCGGCGTTCCATAGGTGTCAGCGATCTGAGCAAGATCGGAGTCCTCACAGAAGAGCCGGTTGTCACGATAATGAAAGCTATGCATCAGGGGAAATAGGAGTTCAGGAGTTCAAGGAGTTCAAGGACAAGGAGCCAGGGGGCCAGAATTCAGGAGTCAGAAGGACGAAGGCCGATCCCTCCTGGCTCCTGGATTCTGACTCCTGGCTCCTTCTGTTGCCTTTCTACTTTCGCTGGTTTCCGCGCTATACGAAGAGTCCCGTCTGTTGCTGGCATGCCTTCAGCGTATTCTGCATCAGCATGGCGATGGTCATCGGGCCGACACCACCGGGGACTGGAGTAATCGCGCGGGTCTTCGGAGCGACTTCTTCGAAGTCCACATCGCCAGCCAGCCGGAATCCTTTTTTCTTGGTCGGGTCCTCAACGCGAGTGGTACCCACATCGATCACGATAGCGCCCTCCCGAACGTGCTCCTTTTTTACAAACCCAGGTTGGCCCATGGCGGCGATCAGAATCTCTGCGGACGAGCAAATCTCGGCTAGATCCCGGCTTCGCGAATGCACGACGGTGACAGTAGCGTCGCCTCCTGGTCCTTTGGCCATCAGCAAGAAAGCGAGCGGCTTGCCGACTAACATGCTTCGGCCGAGGATCACGACCCGGCTGCCCGCGATGTTCGCCCCAATCTCGATCAGTAACCTTTGGCACCCTAAAGGAGTGCAGGGAACGATCGCGGACGGATCGCCTATGGCAAGCTTGCCTACATTGATGGGGTGGAATCCGTCCACATCCTTTGCTGGGTCCAGAGCCAGCGTGATCTTAGATTCGTCGATCTGCTTTGGGAGAGGTGATTGGACCAGGATCCCATGGATCTGCGAATTGGCGTTTAAGCCTTTGACGATTTGAAGGAGATCAGTCTCGCTGGTTTGTTCAGGCAGCTCGATCTTTTCCGAGTGAAACCCGAGGTCTTGGGAGATGCGATCCTTGCTGCGGACATAGGACACCGACGCCGGATCGGTTCCAACCAGCACGACGGCAAGCCCCGGGACGACTCCATGGCGTTTGAGATCCTCAGTTTTTCGCTTCGTCTCCTCGTTAATTTTTTCGCCGATCGCTTTTCCGTCGATAAGTTGCATGCTTCTGGCGCCCCCAATGGGCATCGGAGTTTAGCCCACGGTTTCAACCCTGGGTTATTTGTTTTAATGACGCGTGCCCCTGAAAAAGGCAAAAGATTTACCCAATTTCGCGTCACGGCTCGCTAGTGTCCACGCGCTTAACCCAACTCGTTCTGGCGCCACTTTCAGGGAGCATTCGTTTGGAACCGACACCCAGGGCCTAAACCGTTTGACCCTTGGCTAAGTTCTGGTACCGCTTCGCCGTAAATCGGGTTGTTCTCTCTGTTCCTTCTTTTTTTTCTTTCTTTGTGCTTTTCCGCATTCGCCGAGCGACTCGACTGAGCTCACCGAATGTCCTAAGGCGTGACAGGCGTAGCGGCTATTCAGCGGAGTTAGATTTTCAACCATTCCGTGTGGAATACGCCAGGTTTGTCAACGCGTTCGTAAGTATGCGCGCCAAAGTAATCGCGTTGTGCTTGTAACAGGTTAGCTGGCAGACGCTCTTGACGATAGCTGTCGAAGTAGGCCAAGGACGCGCTAAAAGCAGGAACGGCGACGCCGGCTTGTATCGCTAATGAAACCGCAGTACGCCAATTCGTTTGAGCGTTGGTCAAGACCTCTTTAAAGAATGGATCCAGCATCAGGTTCTGCAGATTAGGTTCCCGATCGAAAGCGTCTTTTATCCGGTTCAAGAATTTCGCTCGGATAATGCATCCTCCTCGCCAAATCGTGGCAATATCTCCGTAATTCAGGTTCCAGTTGAACTGTTTACTGGCTACATCGAACAACGTGAATCCTTGAGCGTAGGAGATGATTTTCGAGGCGTAGAGAGCATCGCGCACAGCGTCAATCAGAGTTTGGCGATCACCCGTGTAATTGAATTTCGGAGGAGCCGGCAACTGTTTGGACGCTTTCACCCGCTGGTCTTTGATGGCTGACAGCACCCGTGCTTCGACGGCCGCATTGATGGTGGAAACTACGACCGCTTGTTCGATCGCGGACTGCAGCGTCCAGCGGCCAGTCCCCTTCTGCCCCGCCTTATCCAGGATGACGTCGACCAATGCTTTGCCCGTGTCAGGATCTTTTTTGGCAAAAATATTGGCCGTGATTTCGATTAAGAAACTGTCCAAGTCACCGCGGTTCCAATCCGAGAAAATGTCATGCAGTTCAGCCGGAGTGACCTCGAGCAGGTCTCGTAATATGGCGTAGGCCTCGCAGATTAGCTGCATATCGCCGTATTCGATTCCGTTGTGCACCATCTTTACGTAATGACCTGCGCCGTCCGGTCCCATGTAACGGCAGCAAGGTTCGTCTTCGACCAGAGCGGCAATTTTTTTGAAGATCGGGGCCACAAGTAGCCAAGCCTCTTTAGAACCGCCCGGCATAAGCGATGGTCCCTTGAGCGCGCCTTCTTCTCCGCCCGAGACACCCATACCGAGAAAATGGAATCCTTTGCTCGTCAGCGCTTTGTCCCGCCGCTGCGTATCGGTAAAAAGCGAGTTACCGCCATCGATGATCACATCGCCTTGCTCCAAATGCGGCACCAATTGATCGATCACTGCGTCGACGGCTGCACCGGCTTTCACCATGATCATTACCTTGCGGGGGCGAGCAAGGCTCTTCACGAATTCATCGATGGAGTGAGTGGCAACGATGTTTTTCCCCTTGGCTCGTCCCGCTGCGAATTTATCGGTGACCTCGGTCGTTCGGTTGTAGACGGAGACCGAAATACCTTTGCTCTCCATGTTTAGAACGAGGTTTTCCCCCATTACCGCGAGGCCGACGAGGCCGATGTGAGATGCGTTTGACATATGTGAAAATCTTGGGTTTATGAGCGCGAACCTCTTAGGCTCCGATTTTGCCCCGCCGTCTGAAACTCCCGACTTCGCCTCCGTCGTTTTAAACTCCGGGAAGCGATGTCGGACCAACCGGGAGGCTACGTCGGACAAGCAGGAACAATTGGCAGTACGCTACGCGGATTGGTTGTGCAAGTGGGGTTGGGGGCGCGGCGATACACCCGGATTATGTTGCGGCGTCATTCTTTGGGCGCTGAACTGTGCCAGGGGCCCAACGGAGCGGCGTTGCATTCGGGGTTGCTATGCCACAGCGTGTCTGCGGCCCAAGACTGGGCGCAACGCTTTTGCTGTGCCACAACCGCGACGCCCCGAGAGCCGTACCACGCCGCTTGAGGTCGCACGTTTGGTGGTCTGTCACGCGATCCAGGGAGCCGCAACTAACACGGGATTGGGACACAAAGAGCTGTCTATGGAAACGATGCTGGAAGTAGTTGAACACCGAATGCGGCTCCCCTCCGTTCTCGATGATGGATAACAATAGGTCGACAATTCCGTCATTTGCGCAGCGCGACAGCGGCCCGTTTTTCAATCCGGCAGCCGCCAGCCCGAGCTAAAATCTTTCAGCGCTTCGCGCCTGTAAGCGTTGCATGCCAGACGTGCGCACACGTTGCCGGGCTCGTTTCAGTCCCACGCTCGAGACTGGGCCAAAATCTTATCAGCGTTTCGCGTCTTAACTGGCTTTGCAAATTCCACTGGTACCGCGTTAAAATGCCGTCATGCACCGATGCGAGGTCAAAGTTACCCCGGAGCCTTTGCTACCTTTACCTTCCGTTTTTTCGACCGAGCATGGGGCGGTAGTAGATTTCTTTGGAGTGGTCCGGCAACGTGAGAACGACGCAACCATCTCAGGTCTCGAATATGAGGCCTTTGTGGAGATGGCGGAAGCTGAGCTCGGACGAATTTCCGAGGAGGTTGCTCAAAAGTTTTCTTTAGGATCCGTTATTGTCCATCATCGAATCGGTTTTGTGGCTGCAGGTGAAGCCTCTCTCTTGGTCCGAGTTAGCGCGCGTCACCGCGGGGCTGCGTTCACCGGGAGTCAGCATCTGGTTGAGCTGCTAAAGTCACGAGTGCCCATCTGGAAACACCCCATTCCCGCCGGGACGCATTCGGCATGAATGTGCCAAATCAGCTCACTCTTTGGCGTCTTGCGTTAGTGTTCCCTTTTGTTTGGCTGCTAAGCGTGGACTGGCACTGGAGCAAAGCCATTGCGCTACTCTTGTTCCTCGTCGCCAGCTTTACCGACTACGCCGACGGCTACATTGCTCGCCGGTTTCAGTTGGTGACCGTCTTCGGTCAATTGATGGATCCGCTCGTCGACAAGATCATGATTGTGTCGGCTTTTATCTGTCTGGTGGCATCCAAGGATCTGCCTGCTTGGGCGGTGATCATCATTGTAAGCCGGGAATTTTTGATTACCGGTCTTCGCTTGATCGGTGTCTCCCGAGGCCGGACACTCCCTGCCGAGCGCCTGGGGAAACACAAAACCGTCTGGCAGATGGTCACCGTTGTTTATTACCTCCTTTTGAAGAGTATTAACGAGGCTTCCTGGGTTCACCTTCCGCCTGGTACCGAAAAAATCGCCTCCTGGGTCGGCATCTTAGTACTCTCGGTCGCGGTAATATTGACTCTTTTCTCCGGCCTTTCCTATCTGGCGAAGAATAGGGATCTAGTGAGTGATCTTTGAGAGACAGGAGCCAGGAGCCAGGAGCTAGAATCTAGGAGCTAGGAGCCGGGAGGACGCCGCCACGAAGTGTCGCAATCGTTCTCGTTCTCGTCGTCGTCCTCGTCCTCGATTTCGCGGCGTGTGATTATATGAATGCCCATCGTAGGTTATGCCGAGCGCTGGCGTTTATCCCAGGCGATAGAGCTGCGACGCGAGCAGACGTTTCCGGGAGCCGCTTGTCTACCCCGAAGTCTTTCGGTGGCTGCAGACACATATAGTTGCCGACTTATAAAAGCGGCTCCCCTCCAGACTCGGGGTATCAGACGTCACGCGCTCCAACCGATCGACGACGAAGAGGATTGTGACACCTCGCGGCGGCACGCCTCCTGGCTTCTGGATTCTAGCTACTAGCTCCTGATTCAGTTCCTCCCGCCAAGCAATGGAGGCTCCTCACGCGGGACCTCGATGCTGTCGCCGGGTTCTAAGGGGATATCGAGAGAAGGATTGCCTCGGATCTTCTTGGTGTCGATAATCATTACCTCATCGGCACGTAAAAGCCGGACTTTTTGCTGGTCGGCAGAGGACGAGAAGCCGCCTGCAGCATCAATCGTGGCTAAGACGGTTAGGTCAGGTTTGTACGCGATCCGTTGTGGAATCTTGACCGCCCCGCCGACGTTGACCCAACGATGCATCGTTCCCAGCGTAATCGTGATCGTCGGTCGAGTATAAATGTCGTGAGATCGGTATGCGGCTTCAATTACCGTCTGAGCGGCGCTCAACGTCAGCCCGCCAATCTTGATTCGGCCTAGGTTGGGCATGTTGACATAGCCTTGGCCGTCGATCACGTATTCACCGGTGACCGCCTTTGCGTCTTCGGCCGGAACGCCACCAATTTTCAGTTGGACCGTATCACTGGGACGCAGAATGAATTCTTCAGACGAGGCGGGGAACCAAGCCGACAAAAGCAAGGTGGCAAGAAAGATAGAGCGCAAACATCTAGTACGCGTCATCTCCACGTAGTCGGCTTGAAGCAGCTTGAAACTCGGCTGCAACGAGTTCGTTCTTCGACCTTTTACGGGCAGCTACGCTGGGAAAAATCTTCTTTTTCCGGGCTCTCATGTAGGCGCTGTTCAAAACAACACCGAGGACTTTGGTGCCTAGATTGTGCAAAGCGTCCTTCGTTTTAACTACCATTGAACGAGGATATCGACGGTGCTGAGCTACGATAATTGCGGCTTCCGCCAGCCCACAAATAATCAGGGAATCGTCTGATCCCCGGATCGGCGGACAATCAAAGATCACCAGGTCAAACCACTCCTTTGCTGTGTTGACCAATTCGACGCATTTCAGTGAGGCAAAAAGCTTCATCGCGCCGGCTGGCGATGAGCCACCGGTAACAATAAATAAGTTTGGAGTGCCGCTATCACGAATGATTTCGTCGAAGGATTTTTCCCCGCGCAAGTAATCGCTGAAACCAATTCGGTTATCGATTCCGAAAAACTTATGTTGAGTCGGCCGGCGCAGTGTTGCATCGATAACTAAAGTCTGTTGCCCACTGGCAGCGTAAGCCTTTGCCAAACTCGCTGTCGTTGTTGAGCTATCCTCCCCGGATCCGCCGCTAACCACCGCCAGGACAGAAGCTGCGACCCTCTGACGGGCTGCCTGGACGTTCGTCTTCAGTAGTCGATATTCCTCGTCATTCTGATCTTGCCGATTGATCTCGGGTACCCGGCGATTATCTGTCGGAATTACTGCCAGTAGAGGAAGGCCAAGGCGTTTCTCAACATCTTGCGGGGTTTTAATGCTGCTATCCAAAGACCCGGCCAGCAAAGCTAAAATGACTCCAAGCAGTAAGCCGCTCGCTGCGCCTACCAAAAGATTGAGAGCACCGCTCGTGCTCTCTGTTGTCCAAGCGGTCGTTGCCGATTTGCTGATAACCGCGGGATTAGACTCTTTTGAGGTCTCGGTCGGGGCGGAGGTTAGCTTGGCTTTTGCAGTTGCGAGCGCTCCCTGCGCCAAATCGTAGCGTTGCTTCACTTCAAGATATTGAGCGTTGGCCTCTTTTCTCTGTTGTCCGCCTTGGTTTGCGCTCAGGTTCGTCTCAATGGTGACTAAATTATTCTGGGCGGAAGCGAGTTGAGCGGATAGCCCTTTTCTAATATTTGTGATCTCCTGATGTATTTGTTCTTCGATCGCATCAATTTGCCCCTGAATAGTTCGCACCTCGGGATGGTTGTGACCGAGGCCGGAGCTCAGCAAGCGAGCCTTCTCTGCCACGGCATTTTGGTAGAGCGGCAACTTCTGTTCGAGCACCGGGTCGTTCAAATTCAACAGGCCCGTTGACTGCGCCAAATTGTCGAACTTCAAGTGGTCGAGCGCATCCAGCCGGGTTTTGAGGTTCGCAATGTTCGCTTGGATGTCATTGACCTTTTCCTCGCTGGCCGGAGTTGTTGATTCCTCTGGCCGCAGGGAAGTGTCACTACTATCCGGGTTCGGATCTACATAGCCTGCTGCAGTTCTTAGGCGGGATGCTTCCGCGAACAGGTTACTGACAGTCGTCTCCTTCAGCCGTACCTCGTTCTGTAGTCGGTCCGCTTGCTTTTTGGCAGTCGCTTCCTGCTGTAAAGTCTGCTCATTGATGTATTCCTGAGCGATGGTGTTGGCGAGGAGGGTTGCTTCTTGTGGACTTCTGCCTTGGACGTTGATCCGGATGGAGTGCGGCGCCAGTACGTCTATGATCACCATGAGGCTCAATTTGTCGTAAGCGCTCGCTAACGAAAGACTCTCACCATTTTGGGACCATTTCGTCCGTAGATCCAACTGCTGAATGACCGGATCTAGCACTTCATGGCTGAAAGCGGCTTGGAGTTGGCTCGCTTGAAGATTCTGATCCTCCGTCGACTCAGCGGTCGAACCCTGGGCGGCTGCCTGCTGAGTCTTGGCCGGTTGGAGGTCGATCGTCGCAGACGCGACATAGTCCGTCGGGCTTAAATAGGTAAAGATGGCGGCGCCGCCAAGAGTTAGAATAAAGACCAAGATTACCAGCCCAAAGCGGCCTCGGATGATGCGCCAATGATCGAGATGCAGTGTGGCATCAGGCGAGGCATTCATGGAGAAAAGAGAATCGGTGCGGTTTGGACCGGGGATTATATCATAAAACTATTTACATCGACAGCGAGGTACTAACAAAATAGACGGTTACAAATAACAAGTTTGTTTCCGGTAATTTTCGAAGAGATTGATATCAGGTTCAGCAGCTTGCTGTCAATAATTTCCATAGTGACTCTATTAATTGTTAATTGGCAGGGAGCCGCTTCCTGCTCCTCCGTTTTTTTCGACGGCCTACACTCACTGAATATCGATCTTCCAAAGACTTCCAAATGAGTTGGCTGCCGTCGCTCCGCCTCTAGTTCGGTTCAAAGTCTCTCATGGAGTGAAGAACGCCGTCCCGCCACTCGAAAAGCTCAGTTGAGACCGGCCATACGCTGTTGTGGTAGATGCCCCGCACGGGGATGGAGAATTGCTCCATGTTACTGCCCAACCGCGGGAACAGAAACACCGTCTGGCGATTCGGTACGCAAATGAGGCAATCCTTTCCTAAGAGGTTTGCAAAGCGGTCCGCAAACCCGGGCGTTAGCAAAACGGAGGAAAGAGCTGGGTCCTGATCTTCGATCCGGATGGCCACAATCACACCGTGTCGGTCACGAATGAATTTTGGGCTCGTTCGTTGCAAGATCGATTGAGCGTATGCGACGGCTAAGGTGTGTAGCTCAGAAATCGGTTCGCGGGGAGGGCTGGCGAGAGGCGTGATCTTGCCATCGGTTTCATCGTAATACCCCAAAACGGTTTTGGTAGACCCGTCGATGGCTTCCGATACCGGCGTTCGATAAAAGTAGGGGTCGACGATGATCACAGGTTCTGCAGGTGCGAGTTGGGTCAGGTGGAGGTAGAGCAGAAGCAGGACGGGGAGAATGCTGCGAGGTTTCGTCCTTGCCGTCGTCGGCCTGGCAAGCGAGGCGCGCTCCACTAATCGGACGCGAACGAAGTCGGGAGAACGATGCGCATCAGGCAAGGCAGTCGAAAATCCTAATGTACGCTGGGATTTGAAGTTTGGGAGCGACCGGCTACTTCTATAGCTCAACATGATTGCTTTTCTGGATGGCGAGCTAGCCGAGGCTTGGCCGACTCAGGTTATCGTTTCTGTACATGGGGTTGGTTACTTGGCGCAAATTCCACTCTCCAGTTTTGAACACCTGCCGCTGGTGGGTCAGCGGATACGGTTGCTGACCCATTTGGTAATTCGCGAGGATGCGCATCTGCTGTTCGGATTCCTGAGCTCTGCGGAGAGAGACCTGTTCCGCTTGCTGCTTCAACACGTCACCGGGGTTGGCCCAAAGCTTGCCTTGGCGGTGCTTAGCGGCATGAGTGTTTCTCAATTCAAGTCTGCCGTTGTGCAGCAGGACATCGCAGCGTTGGCCAGGATTAGCGGCCTTGGGAAGAAAACCGCGGAACGAATCGTTCTTGAACTTAAAGATAAAGTGGGTGTTGCCGCAGCCTGGGAAGTAGCGGCCGCAGGCCGCCACGATGGCGCTGCAAAAGTGAATGATGCAGTGCTCGCCTTAATTTCGCTCGGTTTTAAGCAGGTTGAAGCTCAAAAGGCCCTACGCGAAGTGCACGATGCTGGTGAGCAAGTGGAGACGGACGAGCTCGTGCGTCGAGCTCTAAAGAAACTCGCGTGAGTGCCGAAAGCACATTGAATTCTATCGAGCTGGAGCGCGCGCGTGCGGTTCTGCAAAGCATGCCCGTCACTGGGCTGTTTGCCGGTAAAGAATGGTTGGTTTCCCCGGAGCCATTTCTTCTTTCCGCTAGTGTGGTTGACCAGTTAGAACGCCTCGGGCACTGGCTGTTTAAGTTCGTTCGGGCTACGAACCATTTGTATTTCCAAAGCTGCAAGGGCAAAAAACCGAGCTGGATCAAAGAATACTTTGAAGCCGGGAAACCTCCGGACCTTATTCGGGCGGCGCGCGCGAATCCGGACGTCCTGCCTGCCGTGATTCGGCCGGACATCATTCTCACTGAGCAGGGTTGGACCATTACCGAATTGGATTCTGTTCCGGGCGGTATCGGGCTTACCGACTGGCTGAACCGGACATACAGCGACCTTGGGTTTGATGTCATTGGCACCCGGAACGGGATGGTAGACGGGTTTGGACGTATTTTTCCGAAAGGGGTCATCGCAGTATCCGATGAATCAGCGACCTATCGGCCGGAGATGCAATTTTTGGCGGAGCGGTTGCACTCGCTGCGAAGCTCGGACTGGGAAGTGGTGCGGGCCGAGGATTGGGCATTTCCTCAAGACGTACCAGTCTATCGTTTCTTCGAGCTTTTCGATGTCGGCAAGCTGCAATACAAAGACCAGCTATTTGACGGGATCTTGAAAAGGAACCTGCAAGTCACACCTCCACTAAAGCCTTTCCTGGAAGAAAAGTTGGCGTTTGGTTTGTTCTGGTCGAGGCCGCTGACCCAGTTCTGGCGGCGTGAACTGAGTGATCGACACTGGCGATTGTTGCGCCGATTGTTTCCGCACACGTGGATCTTAGATCCGACCCCTTTGCCGCATAACGCCGTTATTCCAGGTCTAGACGTTCAAGATTGGAACGAGCTTAAGCAATTCAGCCAAAAACAAAGGGAACTTGTTCTCAAGATCAGCGGTTTCTCTGAACGGGCTTGGGGTAGCCGAGGCGTTTTCATCGCGCCCGATTTGCCGCATCACATTTGGGCGGAGCAAATCGATAAGGCGCTGGCAGCTTTTTCAACGAATCCTTATATTTTGCAGCGATTCTATCGAGGCGGGCTTTTCGAACAGAAGTATCTCGACGTGCAAAGCGGTGAAATCCGGATTCTGCGAGGCCGGGTCCGTCTTTGTCCCTACTACTTCGTGATTTCTCCGCGGGAAGTTGTTCTAGGGGGCGTTTTGGCGACGATTGTTCCGCCTGACAAAAAGATCGTGCACGGAATGCGAGACGCTATCATGGTTCCGGCTGCAGTTGCGGCGGAGTAAGGGTAGGTATCGCCCTTCATTCTCGTCCTGTCGACTTCGCCCCATCGTCTGAAACTCCCGACTTCGCCTCGTCGCTTAGTCTCCGAGAGGCTACGTCGGGCAA
>JAFAIO010000126.1 GCA_019236675.1 Verrucomicrobiota bacterium | reverse complement strand
CGCACGCGGGGTTTACTTTACGGTGCAGAAAGCGCTGCCGTTGCTCGCTGACAAAGCGTCAATCATCCTTTCCGGTTCGGCAGCCTGGCAGATGGGCGTACCGGACTTCGGCGCGTATTCGGCGACGAAAGCGGCTTTGGTCTCCTTTGTCCGGACCTGGACCGCGGAGCTGGCCGGCCGTGGCATTCGAGCGAATGTAATCAGCCCCGGACCGACGGAGACGCCCATGATCCATGAAGGCGCTAAAACATCTGACGAGGGGACGAGCGATTATTTCAAGAAGATGATCCCTATGGGACGACTTGGAACACCGGATGAGATTGCATCGGCAGCCGTGTTTCTCGCCTCCGACGAGAGCAGCTTCATCACTGGTATCGACTTGCCAGTGGATGGGGGCACCGTTTCCAGATAACCGCACGGAGGGAGATAACAATGAAAATTCTTGTTACAGGTGCAACGGGCAGGGTAGGCAGCGAGGTAGTCAAGGCGCTACTTCAGCGCGGAGCGGATGTGCGTGCGTTGACCCGCAAGCAGCCCAAGCCAGGTACCTTTCCTAGCGCGGTAGAGATCGCGCTAGGCGACCTGACTGATCCGGTCTCAATTGCGGAAGCGCTCAAGAGTGTCGACAAGTTGTTCCTGTTGAACGGCGGTTCCCCCGATGAGCTCACCCAAGCTCTTATCGCTTATAGCTTGTCGAAGAAGGCCGGCCTGAAACATCTGACGTACGCCTCAATCTATCAAGCGGATCAGTTTCTCGAGGTTCCGCATTTCGCTGCGAAGTATGCCGTCGAGGAAGCGATCCGTGCAGGTAAGATGCCTTATACGATTCTGCGGCCCGCATACTTTTTCCAGAATGAGCGTGCCCTGAAGGCCGCGTTAACCGGTCCTGGCGTGTATCCGATTCCCGCGGGGAATCAGGGCGTAGCGGTGGTGGATGTTCGCGACATCGCAAAGGCAGCAGCAATATCGCTGACCGAAGAAGGCCATCAGGGAAAGACGTACGACCAGGTTTCGGCAGAGATGTTGACTGGTCCGGATGCGGCAGCCACATGGTCCAGGCTGCTGGGCAAAGAAATCACTTACGCCGGACACGCAGATTTCGATAATTTTGAAGCACACCTGCGGAAAAAAGGAAATCCCCTGCGAGAAACAGGGAATCCCATGAGTTGGCTGGCTCACGATCTTCGGCTCATGTTCGAGGCTTTTGTCGAGCGTGGATTCCGCAACACCGAGGACCAGACGGCACGTTTTGCTGCTTTGCTCGGCCACCAGCCGAAAACGTACAGCAGCTACGCTGCAGAACTAGCAGCGGAGTGGGCTGCAGCGTAAGCCGCAGCCTGGATCTTCGTTTCGAAAACCGCCGCTCCTGTTTAGAGTAATCCAAAGGTCCTGTTCACCCTAGGGAATCAGACCTTGGTCGTTTTGCTTATCCTTAATCAAATATTTCTCCGCCCGTATCTCCCAAGCTCTTAAATCTTCCGGTTTCGCCTTCCTCGCGAGCCAGCTCTTCAGATACTTCATTCTATCCCACGACTCCCAACCAGTCGGTTCAAGCTGGTTTTTGAAGCAATGGTGATACCACCAAATAAAATTGTCACCGAAGAGGACCGGCACCAGATCCTCGTTAATCTGTTTGTTATTGATAGCGAGCGCGAGACGCCGGTAAAAGCCAATCACCATCCAGATATTTCTCGCTCCGGGATTAGCGGTTCGATCTAGTTGATCCAAGGTCCCGTGGGTGCCCTGTTGAACCAGTTTGCCGCCATCAATCCGCGCCTTCCACATCATAGCGCAATAGTCCTTCAGCCATCTGGCTTCGTGCCGAGTTGCCTGTGCAGAGAATCAAAACTCGTTTTTTCTCGCTCACGGTGGCCTCACTCGGCCTTGGGTTTTGTCGCGCGAATAAAAGCGCCTCTGAACTTCCCTTGCACCTGTGGCGCAGCCATGTCAACGTCCACCTCGTGTCCGCGCAAAAAGTTCCTTGCTTCCTCGATGTCATAGACACGCGTAGGCTCAATGTCGATACTGTCGAAGCCGGCTTTGCTAAGCTTGTTACTGTAATCTTCTTCACTTAAAGCCCCTGCCACGCACCCAACCCAGAGCTCCATGCTCTTTCTGATTTGTGCCGGTACCTCTCCCTTAATTACGATGTCGGATACCGCGAACCGTCCACCCGGCCTGAGTACGCGAAAAGCTTCCGCAAACACTCGATCCTTATTGCCGGAAAGGTTGATGACGCAATTCGAGATAATGACGTCCACGGAATCGTCGGGCAGCGGGATGTTCTCAATTTCGCCTTTGACAAACTCAAGATTTGTAAGACCGCTCTTACGTTTATTCTCGTCGGCAAGCGCTAGCATCTCATCGGTCATGTCGAGTCCGTAGGCCTTGCCGGTCGGACCGACTCGACGGGCGGAAAGCAGCACGTCGATACCTCCACCCGAGCCCAAATCGAGCACGATCTCTCCTGCCTTTAATTCAGCCAGGGCTGTCGGGTTCCCACAGCCAAGAGAAGCTTGAAGGGCCGTGTCAGGGATTTCATCTTTCTGGGCCCCATCGTAAAGGTTCGAGGTGATTGGGTCACAGCACGCTTCCTTGGCAGAAGCACGATTACCACAGCAGCTGTTCTCGCCCGAGGTGACTCGGAGGGCGGCTTGTCCGTATTTTTCGCGGACAACTTCTTTCACGTTTGGCTCACTCATAAATAGATGGATTGTTCACACACACACTGAGACGATCGCCTCAGGCTTGATGGCTTTGTTACGGGTGCAGCATTCCGCATAAAGAAAACCAAGCAGCTCCTTGAGCGCGGTAGTATTGGCCGAGTACCACAGAAAGGTGCCTTCGCGGCGAACCTTTACGAGATCTTCGTTTTTCAACTTCTCGAGGTGATGCGAAAGAGTGGAGCTCGGAATCTCAAGCTCATTGCCGATGTCGCCGACAACCATGCCATCAGGATGGGCTGAAAGAAGAAGCTGCATGATACGGAGCCGCGGTTCCGTTCCCATGGCGGAAAACATGTCGGCATAACGGATGACCTGTTCGATGTTCTCTTTCTTTAACATAGCGTAGCTATATCTCTATACTTCTACAAATATCAAGACATTTAGCCAGATCAACCGATAAGGTTACCAGAGATCGGAGCCAATCTTTCCCTTGGGCGGGTTGGAAGTGAATACTCGTGAGCTTGAGTTGCTCCCTAGCGAGCTGCCTACATTTTTATTCCGTCGCGCAAAAAGGTGCCTGAAACTCTGGTTTTCAGAAGACGAAGCGAGCCTTGGGTATTGCCGGTCGCTCACATTTCGAGCGCAACTCGAAATTCTGAGTAGGCACTCACGAGAGCAGCGAGAGTGAAGGATCGGTTGAGCCCGCTTGGGTTGGGCAGGACCCACGTCTCTGTATCGGCAAATCTTATTGGTTGCCGCCCCCAGGCGACGTCGGCCGTGTTCGTCATACCCAAGAAGCCTCGCTTCCCGAGAAACGCTAGGGCGCGCGGCGCGTAGTGCCGGATCCTGCGCTCGAAATCGGGTCGCGCCCGCCGAAATTCTTCGCGCGACACCTCGTCTGCTCGCCGAGTCGGCCGCCGAACCACAACGGTGATCCCGCATTTATAATCGAGGAGACGGTGTTCTTCTTGCGACTTGAGACGCACATCGGTGAACCCGGAAAGGTGAAGCACGCTCCAAAAGCGATTGCTCGGATTTGAAAAGTTAGCACCCGCTATCAGAGCGCTTGTCGCCGGATTGATTCCGCAAAAGACCGCTTTTAGTCCACCGGCGAGAATATCCGGCTCGTACTTCGTCATATCAGACCTCGATTGTTCCCCCTTTTCCGGCAATCTCTCAGGGAGAATCGCCTCCCGATTCGGTTCGAGGCCGTTCTTTCCGGTCCAATGCCAGTCTTCCAGCGTATCAATACGGGGCTGGTAAAGTCGATATCTCTTAAGCGAAGGCATTCAAGCGGAAGCGATGCCAAATCTTGCAGACCAGCCAGTCTTTTATCTAGAAAGGCTAGGAACGAACCTCATCGTGTCTCCGCGTCCTGCCATTTTTGTCTCTGCGGTTAGTTGTGAGCTCAGAAGTGCCCGGCAGCTTGTAGCCAACACCCTGACTTTTTTAGGTTACGATCCGGAATGGCAGGAAGTCTTTGGGACAGAAGAAGGTGACCTGCGCGCGATGTTACGGCGGCGGATCGACGCTTGTAAGGGTGTTGTCCAGCTCGTGGGCGAATGCTATGGAGCGGAGCCGCCAGTTATTGATGAGCAATTTGGTCGAGTCAGTTATACCCAATACGAGGCGTTGTACGGCAGCAGCCGTGGAAAGAGAGTTTGGTATTTGTTTCTAGACGAAACCTTTCCAACCGACGCACACGAGGCGGAGGGCGAGGCGAAAACGGGCCTTCAGAACGAATACCGTGCGAAACTGAGGGTCCAAAGCCATCTTTATCATCCCCTGCGCACTGTGGAAAGTCTTGAAGCTACCGTACTCAAGCTGCGGGACGATCTAACCCAACTCAGACGCGGGGTCAGACGGTGGACAGTCTTCGTTGTCGTAATACTCCTTTTACTTGTCGGTTTAGGGTTATGGAATCTTCAACGGCAGAACGAATCGCGGGAAGAGGTCAATCGGCAACTTACCTCTATGCGAGAGATTATCCGGCGATTGCCGCAGAAGGAAGCCGAACAGCGTCAGATCCAGCCAAATGAAGAACCGGAGATGGCTCGGAAGCGAGCGGTCGAAGAGCTCGCCAAACAGTATGGGCTTGCTCCCAGCGTACTCGAAAGAAAGCTGCCGCTGGTCGCCGACGAGCTGAAGCACGAGGCAAACGCAACAACTTACGAGCGCGCAAACGCTGCTTACGTGGCAATGGATTACAACGAGGCAGAGCGGCTGGCGCTGGCGGCCGCGGATCAAGCTTTGGGAGCCTTTCCACGAAAGGAAACCGAAGCCATTAAGGCGCTCGAGCTGGCTGCCTGGGCAGCAGACAGGCGGATTGAATACGCTGACGCGATGAAGCGGCTTTATGAGGCGCAAGACCTTACTAATCGCGACTCTAGCCCTCTGGAGTGGGCTCGTGTGCAATTCGGGATCGCTTTGGTGCTTCACGATCAAGGTAAGTACCGCGAGGCTGAACGTATTTTGCGCGAGGTTTTGAAGGAGCGTGAGCAAGCCCTGGGTTCTGAAGGTCCCGAGACACTGGCGGTCCGCCATTCGTTAGCGACCGCGCTAGAAGACGAAGGGAGGTATGTCGATGCCGAGACGGAGTATCGCGCGGTGGCTGTGCTCCGAGGGAAGGTGCTTGGCTCCACGCACCCCGACTCCTTGTCTACGCGTAATAATCTGGCTAACGCACTCGATGATCAAGGGAAGTATCCAGAGGCAGAATCCGAGTATCGAATAGTGCTTCGGTTGAGAGAAAACGTCCTCGGTCCCGAGCATCCTGATACGCTTGGGACCCGGCACAATCTCGCCGGCGTTCTTGACGACGAGGGCAAGTATCTCGAGGCCGAAGCAGAGTACCGAGCGGTGCTCAAGCTGAGAGAAAAAGTGCTCGGCCCCGAACATCCCGACACATTGGCAACGCGGGGTAATCTGGCAGAGGTGATCGATAATGAGGGACGTTATAGTGAGGCGGAGGCGGAGTATCGAGCAGTTCTCAAACTCAAAGAAAAAGTCCTGGGGCCGGAGCATCCTAAAACGCTGCTAACGCAAGGCAATCTTGCGGCCGTGCTTATTGAGCAAGGTAAGTATGCCGAAGCTGAGAACGAGGATCGCATAGTGATTCGGCTTAGGGCCAAAGTTCTTGGCGCTGAGCATCCTGAAACCTTGGCGGCGCGCCACGATCTAGCTGACGTGCTGAATAAGGAAGGAGAATACCTTAAGGCCGAAAACGAGTATCGTGACTTAATCACTTTGGAACAAAGAGTGCTAGGTTCCGAGCACCGTTTTACCCTGGAAAGTTGCGATGGCCTTGCGTTTGCGCTCTTCAGCCAGAGAAAATATTCCGAGGCGGAGGCAGATTACCGAGCGGTCCTTAAACTCAAACAGAAGGTGCTTGGCTCCGAGCATCCAGATACCCTCAGGACATTTTACAATTTGGCGCTTTGCTTACGTTCAGACGGTCAAATTCAGGAAGCCCGTGCCTTTGCTCAGCGGGCGGCCGATGGAGCGGTGAAAGTCTTGGGCTCCGAGCACCCAGATACAAAACGGTATCAGCAGCTCCAGCAGGAGTTAAACGCTAGCTAGAGACCGAACGCGACCAGCGAGTTGGCCGTTCCCAAATAAACTCTTCCCTTGAAAATGGTCGGAACGGCAAATTTTGTTGCTGCTCCAAGCAGATTACCGCTGTTGTACAATTCGCTTAGTGTCGTCGCGTCGAACGCGTGCAATACAGCGTCTTGGCTACTGGTGTATTCGCAGCCCCAAACAATCCCGTCCTGAGTGCCATTTGAGGAAATCGACGGGGTGAAGCTGGGATACCCAAATGATGCTGAAGTCTGTGCGGCTGGAGTCGTATCCAAGAGAGGCTTGTCAGGATTGGAGAAATCGAACTGAAAACGTTTGAGCGGATTACCTACTCCCTCAGAATAAATAGAATTATTGAAATAGGCCACAGATGACCACGCACCGTCTCCTGTGGCCCCAGGGATCTCCTGATAAATCTGATTTGCCAGACGGTTGAACTTCCCAAGGTTCTCGCGATTGAGAATGTAGAGGTTCTGGTCTTTGCCGCAAGCCACGAGCAGATAGTGAGTTCTCCGGTTTGCGTCAACAATCCCAGGAAGAACCACCACCCCGCCGGCTGATAGATCTTGGTCGTTTGCTGCTTCGCTTTTCTGATTAAACGGCGTGAAATAGTCGGAAACGCTCAGCCCATTGGTGGTAGATAGTTTGAGAGCTGAATCACCGTAGTCTTGATTCGCCGGGAATCCTCCGCTCAACCGCTCACTGAAAGGGCCGTTGCCGGTTGCGAGATAAATATTCCCTTTCCCATCGGTAGAGGGCCCCAGTCCAGACTGCCAGATACCCCCGCCTGAGCCGTCCGGAAGTAGGGTACTAGCCGGTTTCCCGTTTGGATCATCGTTGAAGACTGCAGCCGGTGAAAGATTGTTTGCCTGATAGCCGAGCAACCATCCGGAATAGGGCGGGTTGTCGCAGAACCCCGCAAACGCGATATAAACAATCCCATTTAACAGGAGTAGCCCACTTCGTGAACGTTCCTCTGTCGCTACAAAGGTAGTCGCCGGCCCTTTTCCCTCTACGGAAGCAGAAATAGTGTGTGGAGTTATGGCCTCGCGACCCGTCGCCAAGTCCAGGGCATGGAGTTTGTAGTTGTAGTGGTGCTTTCCATCCGTCTCCATCGCGACCACAAAAATTCGCCCATGTGGACCGGCCGCCCGGTCAATGACTGGCGTTGCGGTAATCCCGATCTCTGGAACAAGATCAGTACAATTGATCTTTGGATCAGATGCTTGAACCGGAGTATGCCCGGGGTCAAGCAATGAAACCTGCCAATAGATCGTTCCTGTTTGCGCGTCAAATGCGTAAACCGAGTCATGCTCGGTCACCGCGATGACGATATCATGCATTCCCTGCGAAACGCCGTTGGTGTAGACTAACTGATTGGAAACGGCCAGCGGCTGCGCATAGACCTGGCCGTCCACAGTATTCTGAAACAGGATGTTTAGTCCTGACACATTTGCCGGAGTTAATACCGTTTCAGTGGACACCAGCCCCGTGCGTGCCACATTATTATGGTTAGTCAGAACGTCGTACGCAGTCGCTGTCGCGACGCCAAAGTACAGAAACAGGCCTAGGCGCCGGAGGCAGTAAGAAAATTTCATCGATATCGAATACTCAGTAAAAGCTAATAGCTTGGAACCGAGGCAATTAGACTTGATGATGTTGGACAATGCAACCGGGAAATGTGGTCATCGATTCTCAGTTCTCAATCGAGCCTCCGCCGCAGGCGAATCTCTTCTTCCTCTTCCTTCCTTAGGTTCTTTTCAGGGTTCTCCCTGACTACTCAACTGCTACGGGGTGATGTAGGTTTGTTGGTTTAAATCGGATAGGATTACCTGCTTGTTCGCGAAGTGTCGGCCGTAGAGCTAGCACACCGGGAGTTGCGGTGTAAAACGACGAAATTGAGGTCGAGCTACCAGCGTGGTCGGGCTTTCTGAGACGTGTGTGATATTTGTAATGCGGTTGGATCTCGTTCTAACCGCCGGCTAATGCACATGAGCTTTGGGGGTATCAAGACGCCGCTTCCGAAGTTTTCTACCTCGGAAGCGGCGCATGCGAGAAGGACTCGAGAAGCCCTGGAGCACAGGAGGGAATCCAGACGTCCCGTCCCCGTCGCTAACCCCGCACTTGAGCGCCTCTAAAGCGCACACTAAAACGGAACACCTTCTTCTCCTCTGAAAAAATGTTTCCGGTCTGGAGGTCTATCCGATTTGGAACGCATACCCGGGTGACATCTACTGTCGCGTGGAATCCTCGCTCCGAGAAAACGTCGATCAGCATGGCCAGGGCAACCGGATCCTGAAACAGAACGTCTTCTGAGTTGATGTTGGCCACGCCGGACATCGCGTGGCGAACGACTATGGGCATCATCCTTCCCTCAATAAATTCGATAACCTTGGCGAAGATTTCCGGCCGTTCTACCTCGTAGCTATCCAGCCGGCGGACGAGGTCTTGCCGGGCGTGCCGGACAATATCGCTGGCTAGTGGCAGCCTCCGAAGCCTATCGAATGTGCGGGGATCTAACTCGAGCGAGCTCTGATACTCGAGCTCGCGGACAATGTTGGCCTGTACTTCCGGGATGGGTGCCTGGCCATTGATGAAGTGGTAGTGAAAGATCTGTTTCAGGGAAACAAGAGCGTCGTACGTTTGCTCCTTGAAGACGCGGTAACGATTACGAGCAAGCGCTTCGCTACCATCCGTCGCTCGTTCCTCCCATAGCTCACCAACACCCGACCGGATAACTTCCTCGTTATGGGCGACGACCTGCCGGCCACGCTTCAGTTGGCGTGCCACGCTTTCCGCCTCGTCGACGAAGAGCACCATGATTTGAAAGAGGGGTTTCTTGAAATGACTCTCTTGGGATGTACCCGAGAACTCCCGGCGTAACGCGATCATCTCATCAAAGAGCAGCTTCAGGCACTCTACCTGTACCTTTGTGCGAGGAAAGCCGTCGAGCAATGCGCCGTTCTCATATTCGGGTTCGAGCAGCGTCCGAAACAGGATCCCGACAACTTCCCGATCTCCGACCATTGCGCCGCGTGCTTTGATCGCGCGGGCTTCGGGCGTGTCAAGGAGCTGAGAAATTACGAGGGGCGGCGCATCGATGCCGCGCACTTTGCGGATGAAGTCGGAGTTAGTGCCTTTGCCGGCGCCCGGCGCTCCTCCTAGCAGGATTAGCTCCCTGGGGAAGCGCATTTTGTTCCGGCCGAACTTCCCCTCGAGTTCTCGCCAAGCGCCGCCAAATATAAGTTGCGCATACTTTACTTCCAGGTCAGGCGAGTTTGTGGTGCTAGCCATAGTCTTGACCTATATAGCATCCCTAAAACTGTTTACGGGAGGGATTTGAACCCTGGATCCGGCCGAGGCCGGACGCAGGATTATGAGCCTGATGGGGACGTTAAGCCAATCATTTTGTGGAAACCATTTCCTCCGGCATGCCGCAAAACGAAAAGCAGCTGGGGCCTTGTCGTTGGGGTAAACCCGGCTACGCTTTGCCATCATGCGCAAAGGGATTTCTGCACAAGTTAGTGCAGGTGGACAGCCAACCGAGTCTGATTTGGAAAAGTTGAAGAGCGAAGGGGTGACTACCATCGTTAACCTTCGCCTGGATGAAGAGGAAAGCTCACTCACACCGGCAGAAGAGCGCGCTCTTGCGCAAAAGCTTGGTCTCGAGTACCACCATCTCCCAATTTCTTTAGATAAACTGGACGCGAATCAGGTCAAAGAATTGAGGGATATTCTCAACAACAGCCCAGGACCGGTCTTTGTTCACTGCGGGATGGGGCAACGCGCCTGCGCGCTTTCTCTTGCCGCCTCTGCACTGGATCAAGATGCAATTTTCGAACAATCAGCCGCTTTGGGATTTCCGGTCCAAGACGAAAGACTGAAGGCCTTTGTAAGAAGCATCAAGAAATAGCCGGCCGAGAGGGTACGTGATTGGTGGGCGGGGTGCCACGCCGTATTCACTTCGGGAGGTACGCTCCCGGTTTTTGTTCTTGGCAAGTCTGGACCTGCGGGAACGGTAGCGCGTCCAGCTGTCTGAGGAGATCAAACAAGTCAGGCCCTCCCCATTGTTCGGCGAATTTTTTCCCTTCGACGCGCACCACATCAAGAACAGAGATTGTTACCTGTTTGCCGGTTGGCGCTATCCCCTGAAAAAAAGGAAACACTCCTTGATGAGTACCGCGCAACGTGACCCGGAAGGTCACGCGGTCGCTTTCTGCAAGGAGGTCTTCGATCGTGAAATGAAGATCAGGAAAGGCAGTGTGAAATCCGTTAATGCGCTGTCTTTGACCCTCTCTGCTCAGCGGTGCCGCGGTCGCAGAAACATAGCGCCGGTAGTTGGGTGCGAGCAATTCATCCAGAGCCGCGATATTCCTCTGATTCCAGACGGCTTCGATATAATGACGCACGAGCTCTTTGTTTTCTTCTGCTGACATCGGACCTTCTTTCCTGTAGCTGCGCCTCACGCAGAATCAAGCTGGGCGTCTAGGCTAATGTTCAGGAGGCTCACGGTGTCTGTTGGGCAGAAAGTGGCTGCGTAAGTCCGAGCCTACACTTTAGATGTCCAGAGCCGTTTCGAGGAACGAGCCTCATGCTTGATCTCCTGTTTGTGACTTCTCGGATTCAACTCCCTTCGTGTTCGCGATTCCCTCGTGGCTAACGATTTCGGGCGGAGTTTTGGAGGAGTAGAGTGAGACCAATCGAGAAATTAGCAGCGCCATATAAAACATACCGAACATGGCTTCCACCATCGCCAGCATCCGCGCCACTTCCGCCGCTGGAACGATATCACCGTAGCCGACCGTGCTAAGGGTAATAAAACTAAAATAGAGACTGGTGAAGCCGTTCATAGAATGGCCGCTTTTCGAGCCGAGGGTGAAAACAAAAGAATTGGGGTCCAGGCGGTCCAATAGATCGTAAGCAAGAGACCATGCCAACCCAGATAGCAGGAAGCCGGCAACAGCAGCGCACAAAACCTCGGCATCAACCCGGGGTGCGGACACGATGAAGCGGAGAAGCTCAACCACTACAAAACCGATGAACAGAAGACCGGCTGCCCGAGTCACGACGTAGACCAACATCTCGTCCGGCCACCAATGATTTAGCCATTGTCCGACTACCGCCGGGGCCACCAACACGATCCCCACCAGCGCTCTCCATCTGCCGGCAATAGACAGTACGGCGACAAGCAAAACCAAAGTCGTCAGCATCGTCTCAATCAGATCCCCGCCGCTAAGCGGGTCCACGAACGGAGAGATCAGGATGTTCAGAATAAGCGCGCCGAGAAAATAACTGAGAGAGAATCGGAACTGCTTTGGCCTGAATTGAGCTTTCCTTGGGCTGGCCTGCGTTTCTAGGTGTTTTGGCAACTTGGTTCTTGGCATAACGCCGTTGGTATTCTGTCGATCAAGCAGCCTATTGCGGCAAGCAGTTCGCGTGAGGAACGAGCGAAGCGGAGCGTCGCGAGGCTCACGAGACGCATACGTTCAACCAACGCGCTCGACGCCCACCGTGTGGACCATCCGGGTTGATCGTTCTTGATATCAGCCGCCGGAGCCTGGCGCCAGTTTTACCGGTACTCCGTGGGGAGTGCTCCTGTAGGCATCCGCCCAAGCTTCCTTGCGGGTAGCCAAGGCGGCCGAATCGACCAAGCCCTTGACCTTTGCCAGATGTTCGAGAGCCGCAAGCCAGTGATCATAGTAATGCGAACCGTCATCCGGTTCCCCGCGACTCGCGGCGACCTTGAGTTCGTTGGCGAGGGCGGCCGCCCATTCCTTCCATGTGAAATGCCCCTGCTCAGAGAGCTTGACCGCGAGCGCGAACGCCTGGGCCTGCCACGGCTCGGCAAACACCGGCTCGCCCTTTTCTCGCGGCAGCTGTGGCAGCGCTTGGAGCCGCTCGGGGTCTAACATGGACTTAGGCGCACTCAAGGTAGTCATCCCACATATCAATATAGACAGCATCGCGCTCTGAGGCTTGTTCTCCCCAGAGTTCGCACGCGGCGAAGCGCACTGAGTACAGGTGTTGCGGCTTCTCGCCCAAGGAATGGGCGTTGGTGTCGGGGAAGACGTGGACCCCGTGGTCCCGGTCGATAGTGCCAAGCTTGCCGCGCGCGTAGCGCGGCAGGCGCGTGTGCCCAGTCGGATGGCAGTTGCGGACACGTACACGCTGACCCACGGTGAAGCGAGCCGCCACCGGCACTTCTCTGCTCGCAGGTTTACCTTTTGCGACCAAAGCCGGAACGGCACTCGCAATCAGTGCGGGCGTGGCTTTGGGCGAGCCTGGCGCCGCCTCGCCACTCTCAACTTCCGCCCGAGTGACCATGTCGCTTTTGACCATCAGCTCGATGAGCGCGTGTAGTCGTTGCTCATAGTAGCTCATACGCAGATACTCGGGGGCCGGAATGAGCTCGACCACATGACGGGAGGCATCGCCGGTCCATTTAGACCAGGCCCTCATCGCGCGGTAAAGCGCGAATATCCGTGCTTCCCAGGCCTCGTGGAATACCGGCTCGTTGCTCTCGTACTGGATTGGGCCCATGCCGTGCATGCCGCCCATGTCATGCACGCCATTCATAGGTTGGCTCCTGGCCGCTGCAGTTTGACTTTGGCAACGCCGATCATCGTGTCACGCGTAACCAGCGCGGCGAGTTCCTCCTCACTCAGCTTTTCGCTATCTGCCGGTCGCTCGGGTAGTACCAGGTAGCGTACTTCCGATGTGCTGTCCCAAACCCGTATTTCAACATCTCCTGGCAGCTCGAGGCCGAATTCGCGTAACACGCCGCGCGGGTCGATCACCGCGCGGGATCGGTAAGGCGCGGACTTATACCAGACCGGCGGCAACCCCAGAACCGGCCAGGGATAGCAGGAGCACAACGTGCAG
>JAFAIO010000506.1 GCA_019236675.1 Verrucomicrobiota bacterium | reverse complement strand
ACACCGGGAGTCAGCTGGTAGGCTTTCGCATGAGTCCAGACATCCCGATTCGCGCCGCGGAGATCGTAACCGCCGGCAACATTGCCACAACCGACGATCATGGCTTTTAGAACGCACGAGCCCAAATCCCGCTCCTAGCTAAAAGTTTGAATCTCACTACGAGCCGGCCTCGCAAGCGAGGCACGCTCCACCAATCAATCTTTAAGGACCTGCTCAAAAAAGTAAGCGTCTGCTTCAGCGTGCCGAATCATGTGCTGCGGGTGCTTGAGGTGCCAGATGTCTCCCGTCGGCGCGTTCGCAAACCGCGAGTGGACGTTAAATGTATGTGTCGCGTTCGGTCCGAATCCAATGTTCGATACTAGATTGGTATCCGGCAAGATGGTCAGACCGCTTTGGCTCAAGCAAGTGTAAAACCAGATATAATCCCAGGTATCGATTTTGCCGTCGTAGCATTGCTGAAAATAGGGCTCCCAATATGCTTGCTCGACCGAGTTTTCAAAGACCCAGCGAATACGGCCAGCTGCCTTGAACCCTGGCCAACTCTTCATCGTGACGTCGTAATGTCGCCATGCGCGTCGCCAGGTTGCCCAGCCCCAAACTTCCGCATAGCGGGAAAAATAGTAGCCCCCTTCGGCGCGACTTACTCCGGATTGGAAATTATCTCCACCGATCATGAAGATGCGTTCATCATGGCGATAGTAATCGAGGAGGGTTTGGCAGAAATAAAAGAAGGAGCGGCTGGGCAAGCAGTCGTCCTCAAGAATGATTGCTTCACTGACCTGTGAAAACACCCAGTCCAATCCGCTAGCCACCCGGTACTTACATCCAAGATTGACGTCGGAGAAATTCTTCAGAACGCGGCAATCCCAATCGACCTGATCAATGATTTTTCGAACTGTATCGCAGGCTTTGGTTTCTTCCTTCGTGCGTGGTCCGTCGGCAACGACTAACAGCGTCTTGGGCTTTACTTCGGCAATCCGGCTGAAAACGCGTTGGGTAACCTCCGGGCGGTTGAACACGAGAAAGGCAACCGGCGTAGTCAGAGGGGAGTGGTGCACGTTTTCAGGATTGGTCTCAGTCGCTGTCAGCATGGTGTCGATTCAATTATAGAAAGCCAGGATCACGCGATCGTGCGCTGCTTTAGTTAAGCGGTCAAGGAAAGGCAAACAACCCACCAGTGTGCACCGCCAGCGGGATTTACGCAGCGGCGATTAAAGTTCGAAGTTTGGTGGCGCAAATTTGCTTTTCCAGAAGAGATTAATTAGGAAGCGTCAACCACAAACATCTCTCGAAACATTTCCATAATTCGATTGACTGTTTTCGAATCAACGTGCCGTTCGTCATCAGCCCAAGGATTTTCAAATCCATAGGTCACTAGCTCGAAACTCGGGAAATAGTAGACGTCGTTGTTTTTCTCGACGAACTCCTGGGCCGCAACCCGAAGCACTGACTTGGAGTGCATGTTTGCCTCCACGACATGATAAGTGTCATGCAAGAACGTGGCGTGAAGCGGTACTGGAGAAACAGTGACGATGACTTTGACTCGGTGGTTGTGCGCACGCAAGATGTCTAACATCCGCTGCAATTCGGCGACGTTCTCAGCAACCGATAATGTTCTGTGCTCAACAAAGCTGGGAGCAATTCTCCAGGGAGAGCGGGAGAAAACTGAGTTGTCCATCTTGAAATACCAGACTTCGTTTAGTCCCAGGGTGATGATGAATACCTCCGCCTGCTCCAAAGCCGCTCGAGCCGCAGAGATGTGGTGGTCGTAGTTCGCCTCGTATTCGCTAACGGTGGCAAACCTTAGTCCATCTCTGAAGGGGTCCAAGAAATGGTCGCCAAGCTGCCAGACGATTCGGGGTAACTTTCGCAGGCCGAACGAATACTCTAACAATTGTCGAAAACTCGGCGTGTTAAAGATATCGCCCCAATTGGCGCTGGACTTAGAGAGCATACGCTCGGTACCGTCGCCAGTGGCCTGGCCTTGAGAGCTATGCTCGGTCACGATGTAGTTAAGTCCTTCGCGCTGCAAAGCGTAGGCAATCTCCGAGGCGAAACAACTGCCGGCCGACACAACGGCAGTCCTTCGATTGATAAACTTAAACCTCTTGCGAAATGGGAGCTCGGAAAAAAGGGATCGCTGATTTTCTGGGTCGGATGGATCCGGCCACCAGCCGCTTTCGCTCGTTTTTTGCGCTCCAACAGTATAGGCATTCCGGTTTCGCTGAGTTTCAGCTTCGTGGGCGTGCGCGGCTTCGATAGCGCGCCTGACCAGAGGGCTGACTTTGCCAGGTTTTTCCCACGAGACCTTTGCCTTCAGATGAGCGTAGATTAAATTGTTGGCTTCCGAGTAGCTCTTGCATGCATTCAAGATCGGGCCGAACTCCGACTCGGCGTAACGCAGCAGGTCATCCTGACGAAAAATGCACTTTAGCAACCATCGCAACCCCTCGGATGAACAAATATCATCGTCGGTGCTGAGTATCGTCGCGCTTGTTGCTGACGCGGCCACCCCAGCCGTAGAGGCTTTGTGATTGCTTCTGCCGAAGAAGTCGAATTTAATCCGTGCCATATCCCAAGGTCCTGCCTAAATAAAGCACACACAGAATAGTTCACGAAAGAGAAGAAACGTTGCACGGTCTGAGTCTTAGACTCAGTTGCGGTCGGCGTGGTCTGGAGTCAATTATGGAAAGCTTCGATGGCCGAGACGACGCGATCCTGCTCCTCTCTAGTTAAGCGATTATGGAAAGGCAAACGGAGCAATCTGCCACTTATTTCTTCAGTGACAGGGCAATCGCCTTGTCGATAACCGAATTGCCGGCCCATCGGCGATAGGTGGAGTGGCAGATAATGAAAAGCGCTACCGATATTCTGAGAGCGCAGAAAACTGATCAGCTGATCGCGGATGCCTTGGTTCGGCAAAAGAATATGGAACAAATGAGCGGCATGTTCGCAATCGGGCGGAATCTGCGGAACGCATATGTCTAAGTCGTGGGCAATCGGTTGAAGCCTGTCGAAGTAGCGCTGCCAAACCGCGTGTCGGAGAGCCTGAATTAGTCTGCCTTGTTCCAACTGACCAAAGAGAAACGCGGCTTGGAGATCGGAAAGCAGAAAGCTAGAGCCAATATCAACCCAGGTGTATTTATCTACCAAGCCAGCCAGAAATTTTTTGCGGTTCGTGCCTTTCTCCCACAAGATCTCGGCTCTTTCGGCAAACTGTGCATCATTGATGATCAGCGCACCGCCCTCTCCACAGGTCACATTCTTAGTGTCGTGAAAACTCTGCGTAGCGAACGTGCCAAAACTTCCCAGAGCGCGTCCTCGGTACTTGCCGAACAATCCGTGCGCATTGTCTTCGATCAGCGCGATCTGATGCCTTTTAGCAATCGCACTCAGTGATTCCATCTCGCAACCGATCCCAGAGTAATTGACAAACGCGATGGCCTTGGTCCTGGAAGAGATCCGCTGTTCGACCAGCGCCTCATTGATGTTCAAAGTATCTCTCCGGATATCGACAAAGACCGGCTTAGCGCCTCTTAGAACGAAAGCATTTGCGCCGGAAACGAAGGTAAATGATGGCACGATCACTTCGTCTCCAGGCTCAATATTCAGGAGAAGCGCGCTCATCTCTAGAGCGGCGGTACAAGAAGTCGTTAGCAGCACCTTTTCAGAACCGAGTTCTCGGCGCAACCAGTCTTGGCAGAGTCGCGTGAAGTAGCCGTCACCCGCGAGCCGGTTTCGAGTTACGGCTTCCTGCAGCAGCTCTATCTCCCTACCCATGATCGCTGGTGCGTTGAACGCTATTTTGCTGCTGCAATGCATAAGAGAAAGCAAGTCTGAGACTTAACCTCCAAAGCTATCGTTTGGGTTCCGGGCATCCGGTCCTCCATGGATTTTCGCGATGATGCTATAGGGACGACCCTTCATCTCCTCAAACATCACTGAGAGATAAGTGGCGATGATACCCAGGCTGAAGATGGTGAGTCCTCCCAGGAACCAGGTAGATATGATCAAGGAAGTCCAACCGTCGGGAGTTGCTACCCCGAGGAGGTACTCGACCAAAACGAAGGCGGTATAAATGGCCGCGAGAAACACGATGAAGGCCCCCAGATAGCCAATATAAATCAGCGGGCGATTCGACGACATTGTGATTCCGTTGATGAACAGCCGGATTCGCCGAGCCAGTGTGTAGGAAGTAATTCCTTTATAACCGGTCTTGTTCATTGGGAACGCGATCTGCTTAAAGCCGGTCAAATTGCACAAGATCTCGATCATGAACAGCTGCTCTTTATGCCGAAGCAGAGCGTCGACGTAACGCCGGGTCATTAACCGCGCCCTAAGCTGGTTGCGAGGTATGACATTGGTGGAGAGCAGATTGTAAAGATGATAAAAAGCCTCGCCCGAAACGCGCTGGAACCAGGTGCCGTGTCGTTCCTGTTGAATCCCAAAAACGATATCAACAGACTTCTCCTTGAGTAGCCGGTAGAATTCGCTGAGCACCTCTGGGGGTTCCTCTAAATCGACGTCGATCAAGAAGACGAGGTCGCCATGGGCCTCGGCGATGCCAGTCATCATGGCTTTGTGGTGGCCAAAGTTTTTGGAGAGCTCAACGACTAGCACGCGTGAATCTTGTTGAGCGATATTGATGGCGACCTCGAGTGCATTGTCAGGGCTCCCATCGTCCACGAATACAATCTCACAATCGACTTGAAGCTGCCGAATCTGCGCGACAATGCGCCGGTAGAACTCTTCAATATAGGGAGCAGAATTATAGAGGGTTGTAACGACGCTGATGGTCATGGATGAGAGAGAGCTTCTAACCCCCGAGTATGACCCGATCGTGTAGGTAGGGCTTCTCGAAGTGGTCCAAGAGAATACTGGGAAGAACGCCTCATTCTCTTACCGTGAATCGCCGGGGCCAGGGCGTTCTGTCACGATTCTCTCCAAGTACTTCCGGTACTCAGTTTTGGGGTGTTTTTCCGCCAGGCGGCTGAGCTGTTTCTTATCGATGAACCCCATGTACCAGGCAATTTCTTCCAGGCAAGCAATCTTCAAGCCTTGCCGTCTTTCGATGGTGGCCACGTATTCGCCGGCCTCGAGTAATCGATCGGGCGAGCCGGTATCTAGCCAGGCAAAACCGCGGCCAATCACCCGGACCTTGAGCTTCCCCCGACGCAGGTATTCCGAATTCACATCAGTTATCTCGAGCTCCCCTCGGGCCGATGGTTGCAAGCCGCGGCAAACCGATACCACTTCAGAATCGTAAATATAAAGGCCGGGTACGACATAATGGCTCTTCGGCCGCTTTGGTTTTTCTTCGATGCTTAGGGCGTGACCCTCGTGATCGAACTCGACGACTCCGTAATTTTCTGGGTCGCTGACCGGGTAAGCAAAGACGCAGGCACCGGTTTCCAAGCCGAGCGCCTCTCGGAAGAGATCGAGTTGTCCGTAAAAAATGTTGTCCCCTAAGATTAAGACAGTGCCGTCCCCATTCAAAAAGGCTTCACCGATAAGAAACGCTTGGGCAATTCCGCGCGGCTTAGGTTGCTCCGCATAGTCGATTTGCAACCCCAGCTGCGACCCATCTCCGAACAACATTCTAAACATCGGCAAGTCTCGGCCGGTCGAAATCAAAAGGATGTCCCGGATACCGCCCAACATCAGGGTAGACAACGGATAATAGATCATCGGCTTATCGTAGATCGGGAGCAGCTGCTTGCAGGCGATCTGGGTCAAGGGGTAGAGCCGGGTGCCAGCGCCACCGGCCAGAATAATGCCTTTACTGATCATCTGCAGTTTATGTTCACCAGAGGAAAATCTCGCGGAAAGACGCAAAGGCGCAAAGAATTAAGACAAAGACGGTTTTTAAACAGGAGTGAAGCAGACTCCGCCCCATCTCCTCCTTTAGCTACGTCTGCCAGGCTAGAGGCAACGGAAACATTGCTGACGTCCCTTAACGCGGGTTTCAAATTCTTTACTCTGTGGAACCTTCGTCAAAAGAAGCAAAGCGTCATTGGAGCTGTACAAAGGACAGGGAAGGCGACCTAACCCGCTAACCCCTGTTGGAGCAGGTCGCTCAAGCGCACACGCACATCTGGAAAAGCCAGGGTAGAAACCCATGATGCTCGGTCATGCGTTTCAACGTTAGCGTAGTGGCGGCTGGCCGGTTGTGCATCGCGATAGGTCTGAATAGAGTAATTTGCCAGATCAATGATCCAAACCTCTTTGATTGCGGCCGAGGCGTAGACAGGAATTTTAGACCGTTGATCGTAGTTCAATGACGTATCAGCAACTTCGACGATCAGAAAGACGTCTTGGGGCGAAGGATGCCGTCCGATCGCCGATCTATCGTAGAGAACCAGATCTGGCTGTGGCTCATCCTGGTCATCGATCAGGATCGGATTCTGCGACGCTACACGGTACCTAGCCTTGCGCCGATCAGTAAAAAGTTCAGCCAGTGAGTCCACAATAGTTCGATGATTTTCGCCGATGGGAGCCATAACCATGATCTGACCATCCAAAAGCTCGACCCGGTCGTCTTCTCCCAAAATGCCGACTTCGGCAAGCTTGTGGTATTCTCGGACGTTGAACCTTCGGGCAGCGATAGCGGTTCCCATAACAGAGAATAATTCACCACAAAGACACAGCAGGCAAAAAGGCAAAAATAACCGCGAGTGGACGCGAGTTTGGACCACGAATTGACGCAAATAGGCATATTGCCCCTT
>JAFAIO010000494.1 GCA_019236675.1 Verrucomicrobiota bacterium | reverse complement strand
TGGCGGAGCCAACCGTGGCCCGATCTGCCGCTCCGTAGGAGCAAAATCTTTATAGCTATCGGTCCCAAAATCAGCGGCCAGCTCCGTAGGAGCGGCATATGGTGGCGATCTCTTCTACAACGGACTAGATGTCGCTCCTACGGAGCTACCCAGCTTTTTAAAATGCAACAGCTATAAATATTTTGCTCCTACGGAGCAGGTACAGCCTCTAGGTCGCCCACCGCATCGGCCTCGCATTCGTCCTCCATAGCTTTAGCGGAGGAAGCGAAGCAACGCTCCACGGCGTTGCCGGGAATAAAACGATCGAGCTGCTGTCATATCGGTGAAGAACTTGTATGAAAGACAGCCGTTCCTTGTACCTCATCCCGCTGATGCTGCTTGCGATCGCTGCATCCACGTTCGCGTCTTCATCGTCGAACGTGATCATCACTTTCGTTCATCCAGAACGATTCACGGATTTTAGAGCACAGGATTGGCCTGAGCAGAAGACGGCGACTTGGTTTGCGAACGATATGACGGCTGCTCTTGCGCCGTTGGTCGCCACCCGAGCACCCGGTTGCACACTGACCTTGCAGTTCACTGATATCGACTTGGGGGGCCGCGTCGAGTACCGCCTGGGGCCTAATTTCAGGCAAATCCGTTTTTATCATAACGGCCGTGAACCGGTCCGATTGTATTTCAATTACACCCTCACCGATCCACACGGCCGAGTCCTGGCGAGCGGCGCGGAGGCCGCCACTGACACTTTGTATTTGGGCAGGTACCCGACCGAATCCACTTACATTCGTTACGAGGAGTTCTTTTTCGAGAAACAGGTTCTGCTCTCCTGGATCAGAACAAAGATCGGCGTACCCGCGGTTAGCCAGACCATTGAGGAAAACGTTAACCTATGGTCGTCGTAGCCCGGAAGTTTTCGAGGCAGCGTTTTAACATCAGTAGAGATGAGCGCCTGCTCGTCCGCGTCCTTACCCCAGCCCGTGTTACCGCATCAAAAACCGGACGAGCAGAAGCTCGTCCCTACCGAACGAATGCCGACCGAAAGTCTTTCGGGCAGGCAGGTGGCTCCCTGAGTGATCTAACGTGCTGCCCGAGTAGACCCAGCACTGCTAGATAGCAAACGCGCACCCGCGCATTTTGAACTTTTCGGGTTGGAGGCCCCGGATTGTTCTCAGATGAGCCCGCCTGCCTGCCCCGAAGCCTTTCGGCGGCCTGCCCCGAAGCCTTTCGGCGGCCTGCCCCGAAGCCTTTCGGCGGCCTGCCCCGAAGCCTTTCGGCGGCCTGCCCCGAAGCCTTTCGGTGGCCTGCCCCGAAGCCTTTCGGCGGCCTGCCCCGAAGCCTTTCGGTGGCCTGCCCCGAAGGCTTTCGCAAGACAGGAGCCAGGAGCCACAATCTAGGAGCTAGGAGTGGGCATCGACGCGGACCAAGTGATAGGTTTGCGGTAAAGCACCTCTTAGCTCGTAGATTCTAGCTCCTAAATTCTCCTGCTCTATGTTCGACCATTTCATTGGCGGCCAATGGATACACGGCCAAGGCCAACCGTTTTCCTCCACCAACCCGGCAACCGGCGAACCCGCCTTTCAAACCAGAAATGCGGACACCTCGGCAGTTGGAGCAGCATTCCGCGCAGCAGAGCCGCGTTCCGAGAATGGGCTGAAAGTTCACCGGAACAACGTTTTCAGGTTGCTCGTAAGTTCGCGGGCATCGTCGATAGGCGCCGGGAGGACTTTGTAACCGCGATCTCGCACGAGACCGGGAAGCCGCTCTGGGAATCGAATCAAGAGGTGGACACGGTTCTAAAGAAGGTCGACTTAAGCATCTCGGCTTACATCGAACGAACCGGTTATGTCCGGTTTTATCATGACGGTCGTGAGCCGGTCCGATTATATTTCGATTACACCCTGACCGACTCGCACGGCCGAGTGGTGGCCAGCGGCTCGGATGCAGCAACCGATGTCCTCTATTTGGGGAGGTACCCAACTGAGGTGGTCGAACTTAAGTACGAGGATTCTTTTTCGAGAAACAGGCTCTGATGTCTTGGATCAGAACGAAGCTCAACGCATCAGTTCTGAACCAAACGGCTCGAGAAAAACGTTAGTAAATTGAGGCGCTTTTGGATCTATGGGCTAGACATAGGCGGGGTAGGCGGCTCCGGATCAGATAACCCCCCACCCCCTCCTTCAGCTGCGCCGAGAAGGGCATTCGTGAGGATGCCATTGACGAAATTGCACACGCGCGCGTCCTGGCACTGTGACGGCGTGGGCGTGACAAAACGTTTAGGCGTCGATCTAGGCGTGGGCGTGGGCGTCACAAAACGTTTAGGCGTCGGTTTAGGTGTCGGTGTCGGCGACGGACACTTGTACCCGCTAGGATCAGTCAAGTTAAGCGGGCTGTTCGAAACGTAATCGTAAAGGTTTATCCCGCCCACCTCCCTAATAGGGTCGCGATTCAGCCAGCGTTTCAGGCCCGAGTCATACGCGCGATACTCGGCAAAATACAAGCCGCTCCGTTGATGATAAAAGAGCCCGGTATAAGCAAAGTCCGGTTGGATTTGACCTGTTAATTCCGTGAGCTCACCATACGGGCCGTAATCGAGTTGGGCTTGTATCGCTCCGGTGTTATCCGTGAGATTGCGGATACTCTCGAGATGATCTTTCCCATAGTAATAGGTCGATACACCGTTCAGGAATCCTTGATCAAAGTACTCCTTGACTATCCCGCCCTGAGTATTGAGCTGTTCGACCAGGTTGTTACCAACCCATACATAACGTTGATCAGTTTGCGTCGCGCTATTCGCCATCTCCACGATCTCAACTAAGCGGTTCAGTCCCTCATAGCTCAGGGAGGTGGAGTTTCCTGTGCCTGCGTAGCTGATCTGAATCAGCCGGTTTGCTCCGTCCCACGTATAGGAGCGCGTGCCAGTCACGGTATTAGGATTCGCGGATGCCGCGCCAACACCTCTGAGCGGATTACCGTTCGCGTCGTAGCTGATGGTTGCAGAACCCTTCTTGCCCCTGATCGCTGTGACCTGGTTCAGCTCGTTTATTTTGTAAAGCGACGTCGCCAGTTCTGCGAGCGCTCCTCTGCCCTGGAATTTGATCAGATTAGCTGCTTTGTCGTACTTATAACCACCGGAACCCAGATCAATTCCCGTGCCGGCCTTGGAGGCATTAGTTGCAACCTTCTCCAGCTCGTCGTCGGCGTCATAACTCAGGTTCCAGGTTGCCGTACCGTCGCTTGGATTTTGCTGTTGCCAGCTGAGAATATCACCCACCGGGTCATAGGTGTACTGGTTTGTAACCAGGCCGCCGGAAATATGTTGCTGGGATTGTTGTAAACGGAAATCTCCAGTCGCGTCGTAGTACTGGTAGTTGAACGTTTGACCATTCGGCTCAGTCAGAGACTGCAACCGGTTCGACGAACTAAAGAACTGATAGGTGAATGTTCCTAACCCATTCGTCTGCCTGGTAATGCGTCCGATCGGGTCGTAGGTGAAACTGCGGGAATCAGTCGTATTTATCGACTCGTTCACGACCCGACCCAGTTGGTCATACTGGAACGTGACAGTGCCATACCCGGTAGGCTTTACCTCGGTGGCAAGCTGCGGCGCACCCAATTGTCCCGCAGACACATAACTATAATTCGTGGTACCGATGCCGTCGGTCATCGAGGCAACCCGCGCGTAAGCGTCAAAGGTGAATGCAACACTCGGGGTTGGCGATGAGTAGGTCACTTGCTCAAGTAGATTGTCGACTGCGTACTGGTAGGCGGTAGTCTGCTTCTTGGCATCGATTGCCGCACTTAGCCTGCCCCCGAAATCGTAGCTGAAATTGACCACCGATTTATCCGGATAAATCTTTTGAGTTAGCCGGTCTTCAACGTCCCGGACAAAGCTGGTGGTATGCCCATTGCCATCCGTGATCCCGGTGAGGGCGCCGCACTCGCACCAGCTCAACTCGGTCTGCCGTCCTTCAGGATCGATCACTTCTATCAGGTGCTGCAGCGGATCGTATTTGTACTTGGTTACCCGGCCCAGGCGATCTTTGGATTCGACCAGGCTCAACGCCTGGTAAGTGTAGGTCTCAGTCGTGCTATCCGGGTAGAGGACCTGCGTGATCCGGTCCAGGTTGTCGTAGGAATAAGTTCTCGTGAACCCGTTCACATCGGTGTAGGTTTCTACCCGGCCAACACTATCGTAGGTAAAGCTGGCCTGGGTGCCTCCTAGAGCATCGACGATTTTTTGCAGAAACCCGTTGCTATCGTACGAATTGGTCGTGGTTTCATTCTTTGGGTCTGTGCTCGTCGTGACTTCACCAAAATTGTTATAGGTGGTACTGGTGGTCTGGCCGGCCGCATCCGTTGTCTGAGTCGGCAGATGCTGGCTATTATACACCGCCGTGCTCACCGTATCATAACTGGAGCCGTTGTAATGCTGGACCTCGATCACATCGATTCCATTGGGCGCATAGGTGTATTGGGTCGTTCTCCCGGCAGGATCAATCGCACTGGTTACGTTCCCCAATCCATTATAAGAAAACTGGCTGAGCTGTGTGGTCCCGCTGTTGTCCAATACCCGCCCAATCAATGAGGGCTGACCAACCGTGATCCCGGCTTCGAACGCGGATCCGTTCTGCCCAGGGTAATTCATCCAGATGCGCGATTCCAAGGGATGCCCAACCGCCTCGAGCAACCGACCGGTGGATAGAAAGTCCGGGGTGTGCTGGAAATGATAAACCACGGCCTGGGTGTAATCGTAAGGCGCGACTGCCATGGCGTGTTGGTCCCAGTAAAATGTGTCCCGGTAATTCAGGTACTCGTTATAAAGGTTCATCCCCGAGGGAGTCACCGAATCACTATACGGGTAGTCGACATCCTGGTTGTATTCCACCCGTTGATGTCCACCCTCGGGATCGTAGATATCGACCGAACGCCCGGTTCCGGTACTACCCAGATTGTCAGCAAAAAAGAAAGTCGTTTTCCCATACGGCGTCGTGAGCCGATGCAGCGACCCCGCGTCATACTCGTAGCTGGAGGTGTTGCCTGCGGCGTCGGTTGTCGCCGTGAGCATGTAGGTCCCGTTGACCGTTGTATAGGTCAGCTGGGCTTTCCGCCCAAATGGATCGACTACTTTAGTGATTTTTAAGGGGTCAGCTTGCAAACCGTACCTGAGAGTGGTGACCTGGCCGATCGCATCTGTAACGGCTACCAGGCGGAAGCTGCCATCGTAACTCAGAGTGAGACTGTTTCCCTGTGCATCAACAATCTGGGTCAGGAATACCAAGCGCCCCGGGCCGGTAACATTGTTCGGCTGAGCGAACACTTCCTTTGAACCATCGGCAAATCGCCACTCGTAACTGTTAGCTGATGTGATCACCAGGGTGGTATTGCTGACGATGTCCAGGGCATAACTCTGGGTAGTGGCATCGTAGCCGCTAAACGTGAAGTAACCGCCGCCAGGTGGAAACAGGTTTACATCAGCACCCGGGCTGCTTGGGTTATCCACGACGTAAGCCATCCAATCGTGGGACCAATTGGGACCAAGGTTAGAAAAGCTGAAAGTAGCAGGCTGACCGTCGGCGCGTTGTTCGTACCGCACGGTGAACATGGGAGCCGGCCCCACCGGAGGATGATACCCAAGCGGCGTATCAAAAACGGTGAGACTGACCGCTTGCGATTTCACATCGTAATGCGCCATCCCCAGTCCGTTGGGAGGGCAGCCACACCCCGGGTCACTATTCGACTCGCCTCCCCCCTGGTTGCCGCTGGTCTGGCCACAGCCCCACACATTAGCAACCTGATCGGGCGTCACCAAATGCCAACCGGCCGGCAACGGGCCCGCAGGCACCAGGAAATAACCGCTCGCTTCTGCATCCAGCGCTTCACGGCTTAACCAGATATTGTCCTGGAAAGTTAGATCCTTGGATAGATATTTACTGTTTTTCTCCTGCACTAAAGCGGCGTAATGGCCTACTTTCCAGTGCACAACGGCAGGAGTAATTACCGGGGCGCCCGGATCACGTTTAGCAATCTGGTAGTTCATCCCAGCTGCAGCCGCCAGGTTTGCTACCTGCAGAAGTGAACACCCTTTGCTGGTTGATTCTTCGGCCACAATTTTCTGATTACCTGCATCAGAGAGATGTTGGGTAGCACGAATCTCAGCCAGAGCTAACGGACCGCACCGGAACGAATGGCCGGGATCATGTTTCATCAACGCCAGCGCATCTTTCAGATTAACAATCTCAGCGGCTGAACCCCCAATAAACTGCCGGATAGCCACCTCTTTTAGTAAAGCTTCCAACGATGCCACCCTCCCCAGCCGGGCATACATCCGGCCAAGCTCAGCTACGGTCTGGTTCACCAGCGCTACTGCACCGGCGCCAGTAGCGGTTTTCCCCGCGTTCCAGGCCTCTTCCCAGAGTGTTAACACCCGGGAGTAGTAACCCTGGAAATAATAGATTTTACCAAGGTTATACAAAAGCCCGACACGCCAGCGAGACTGCGGGTGTCGCTGGCAAAAATTCATCAGCGCCGATACATCGTCAGGATCGGTCCGGCTCACGTACCGGTGCAGAGCAAGCGAGAGATCGGTGTTCTCTTTCGGGTCGCACACGCTGGTCATTGCCACTAACGGCTCACTGAAAAGGGCGCACTGGGTAATCTGCCCATCGGTAGGGTCATCCGGCAGCTTAAAGCCAGACGGGGCTTCGACCTGCGGCGGCTTCCGGTTAACGGTTACCGTGGGCAGGGATGAACTGCCGGGTACCGCAGACGTATAGAGCGCCACGGCCATCAACACCACGAACGGCGTCACCACAATCGCTATATTCCGAAAAAGAGAGGAACGATTTTTCATGAGGAGACAGAGAGTTAGAGTTTAGAAAATCACCCTCCCGTGATTTCGATTACCGACACGGTCGCGTCATAAAGGTTCGTTACGTAGGCGCGTTTTCCGTTCGGCGCGATGGCGATAATGCCAGGAACCGAGCCGACCGTGACCGGGTTTCCCACGACTTTATCGATCTTGGTACTGATCATCTCGACCGTTTCCGCACCCTGATTGCCGACATAGAGATAAAGCCCGTCTGGGGTGAGCGCACTGCCCTGGTAATAGCCAGGGTCGCTCGCCGCGACGCTCACTGTCGTGACCACCTGGTTAGTGGCTACATCGATCACCGAGACAGTCCCATCCTGGTTTGTGACATAGGCTTTCTCGCCATCGGGTGTGATTACCACGTTGCGCGGACCTTTCCCCACGGCAACTGGATCTCCGACGATCAACTGGGTTGCAGTATTGATTTTAACAATCGTGTTATCTAGATAGTTAGTGACATACGCGCACTTGCCATTCGGTGTAAAAGCGACACTGGTCGGCCCACTACCTGTCTGTACCGGCAAAGGCTCCGCCTTGTTCTTCTTAAGATCGACGACGGTGCAACATGCCTCGTAGTAATCGCCGACCCAAGCCTGCGTACCTTTAGGATTAATAGCGATCGGGCCCGCAAACTTCCCCATACCAGTGATCGTTTCCTTCAGGTGCGGGTTCGCCTTCTCGCCGTCGCTAATCAGTGAGACTGTCCCGGGCACCGCATCCGTCCCATCAAACGGGGTAATCGCGTTCGTCACGTAGACGTCGGCGCCTGCCGAAAGAAACGCCAGAAACTGCGGGTTGCCTCCCAAGCCGATCGATTTGTTTTCGAACGCGTTGGTTTTTGTGTCGAGCCTAAAGAGTGCGTTGGCCCCGTTCCCTATGACATACACATAGAGGTTGTCCGGGGTAACGCCGATACCAAACGGCAGACTGGACGGGAGCTGCACGGTCGCAATGACCGTGTTGGTAGGCTGCCCGTCCGCGGGCAAAATTACGGTCGCGAAGATTACCGCGAACGCCAAAGGTCCCGCTCCGAGCAGACTGGGGAGTCTGCGACCATCTCGGGTTTTCATATGGGACAGGTGATTGTAATTCCGCTGGATCACGAAAATCCGGCGGTTAACTGATCTGGATGAACGAAATCTGTGCGATGTACTCTAGAAAGTTCACAGTTCGCACCAAGCCCGCAGGCATCGTGGGTTAGGCCTCGGCTCCGCTTGGGTGTAACCTCGCGCCAACGCTGGATCCGTTAGTTGCGTGGTTAAAAACGTTTTGGTTGTTCGGGAGCCTCGCCCTACCTTTTTCTCATGCTTGATCATTTCGTGGGCGGGCAGTGGATTCAGGGCGGTGGGACGCCTTTCTATTCCACCAATCCAACGACTGGCCAGCGCGTGTTTCGGACGAGGAACGCCGACTACTCAGAAGTAAGCGCAGCATTTGAGGCAGCCGGAGCCGCTTTTCCGGAGTGGAGCGAAAGTTCTTTAAACCAACGATTCCAGGTCGCTCGAAAGTTCGCGACTATGGTCGAGATGCGCCGGCAAGAGTTCATCACTGCGATTTCCCAAGAGACAGGAAAACCGCTCTGGGAATCGGCGCAAGAGGTCGACACCGTGGTGAGAAAGATCGAGCTCAGCATTTCGGCATACGAAGAACGGACTGGCCGCCGCGACCACGCTGCCGCTCCGGGTCGTTCGATCTTATCACATGCTCCGCACGGTACGGTCGCCATCCTCGGTCCCTTCAATTTCCCCGCGCATTTGCCCAACGGACATATCGTGCCCGCGTTGATCGCAGGAAACTGCGCCGTGCTCAAGCCGAGCGAGCTCACACCTTCGACCGGCGCTTTGATGGCAGATTGCTGGCGAGAATCCGGTCTGCCTGCTGGGTGTCTGAACCTTCTGCAAGGGGGCCGCTCAACGGCAGAGCGTATTTTCGAACAACCGGGGCTCGCCGGCGTTCTTTTTACCGGAAGCGCCGCGACCGGTGTCGAGATTCATAAGCGGTTCGCCGGACGTCCGGAAGTCATTCTTGCCTTGGAAATGGGCGGCAATAATCCTTTGGTAGTTCTGGACAATGCTGACTCCTCAGCGGCGGCCCGGATTATCGCGATCTCCGCGTTCATCAGTGCAGGTCAACGCTGTACGTGTACCCGGCGGTTAATTCTGGTTGGTGAAAAGGTACTGCCGGAACTAATTCACATTACCGAAACAATCAGGGTGGGTTCTCCAAATGATCTCCCTGAACCCTTTATCGGTCCGGTGATTAATAGCGCTGCCGCCAGCAAGGTGTTGGAAGCGCAGCGAGCATTGGTATCAAAAGGGGCTAAGGTTCTGGTTGAATGCAAGCCGGTAAAGCCCGGAATTCCTCTGTTAAAGCCGGGTCTTCTGGATGTAACGCCCGTCGGCGATCGTCTTGATGAAGAGATTTTCGGTCCGCTGCTTCAAGTGATCCGGGTAGACGATTTCGATGCCGCGATAGCCGAAGCGAACCGCACCCGCTTTGGGTTGGCGGCTGGTTTGATCGGTGGCACCGAGCAAGAATTTGGGCGCTTCCGCCATCGTATCCGGGCCGGGATCATCAATTGGAACCGCCCAACCACCGGAGCCAGCAGCGCTGCACCGTTCGGCGGCGTTGGGCTGTCCGGCAATCACCGTCCCAGTGCCTTTTACGCCGCCGACTATTGCGCCTACCCGGTGGCCACCTTGCAAAGCTCGGAGTTGAGCCCAATTGAGTATCCCGGGCTGGGGGTGGTAAGTGAAAGGTGAAAGGTGATTGGTGATTGGTATCCCGCGGGGACTCTTCGGACCTATCCCGAAGGGATAAAAGGACTCAGCCCGGGGTTTTAACCTGGTTTTAACCCCGGGTATCGATAAAAGAAGCTGTCCGCCCTGAAGGGGCGCCAGAGCCGACGGTAACGCGGTCAATGTCGAACGAGATCTGGACGATGTTGTCTACCGCCCCTTCAGGGCGGGTCTTTGACGGGAATGTGTCCCGGGGTTAAAACCCCTGGCTGAGTCCTTTCGCCCCTTCGGGGCACAGAGCATCGCTCTCACGCACCGCTCACATACGAACAAAACCAAATCTTGTTTCCTTCCGTGTCCAAAAAGCTCCCGACCGCGTGCGTCCGGTCATAGATCTCAACCGGATCAGAAATAACGACTCCGCGAGAACGCAATGCTTTTTCTGTTTCACGGGCATCATCGGTTTCTAGCGTAACACGCGGGTTCGGA
>JAFAIO010000465.1 GCA_019236675.1 Verrucomicrobiota bacterium | reverse complement strand
TGAGAGTAGGTGGTCACTACGGCTACGGTTAGTTTCTTGGATGGAAGATAGCCGGCGGTGGCGCCGCAGCCGGCGAAGTTTTTGGTTTGAGTGATCCAAGAACCAAGGATGACGACGCCGAGTCCATAGTTTCGTTCCTTGGTGTTTTGTTGGCAACTGGGGCAGTTGGGGTCGGGATGGCCGAGCCCGACCAGAGTCGGATCAATCTGGGCGGCAGAAGAATCTTTGGAAAGTAGTCTACCGGTGCCAACGGCTTCGATCGATTTGGCGAGATCGTTGATATCCGTTGTCTGGACTGCGCCTTCGGCGGTGGTCCAGGATGGGTTCCAGAAGGTCGATTCTTCGTAAAGAATCGAGCTGGCGGGGACGCCAAGTTCGGCCCGGCGTTCGGAACTGAATGTGTGCAGGATCGGGGCCGGGATCTCGGGGGTATCAATGCTTTGCGTCTGTTTCAGGTCTAACGGGCCGCAGATGTATTTCTGCATCGCGGTCGCTAACGGCAGGCCGGTCAGGATTTCCAGGACCCGGCCCAGGATGACATAGTTGGTGTGGGAATAGGCAAAGTTTGTTCCAGGATCGAATAATAGCGGTTTACTGGTGCCGATCCGGATCAGATCTTCTGAGCTCCATTGTTTGAAAGGGTCGAGGCTGAGGGCATGGGTTACTTCTGGTTGATAGACGTAATCGGCGTAGCCGGAGGTCATGTTAGCGAGCTGTTTCAGAGTGATCCGATCGGCAGAGGGCAGGTCAGGGAGAAACTGGCTGAGCTTGGTGTCCAGGGTCACTTTCTTTTGGTCGACCAGCTCTAACAGCATGGTGGACATGTAAGTGAATGCCATAGCGCCGTTCCGGAAATGCATGGGGACGGTAGCAGGGACACCGGTCATCGATTCGCCTTCGGCCTCGGTGTAGATGTTTTGACCACTGGAATTCACTGCCGCGATGATGGCTTTTACGCCATACCGGTTGACGGCGTCATGGACGATGGCTTCAACAGCGGGCATTTGTTGTTGAAGAGCGAGATCGGGGTTGGCGGGGGAAGGGCTCGGCGTCGCCGCCGAAGCGAAGCGCATAGCCAATAGCCAATAGCCGATAGCCCAGGGAAGCACATAGCCAGACGAAGCGCACAGCCAATAATCGATAGCCGATAGTAAATTGCCGATGGGAGAAATGGAGGACGAGGAACGCATGGGGGATGCGATATTCTGCCAGAATTAAAATCTCACGCCAGGGGTAAAGAGGAAGGCAGAAATAGCCGCGAAAAGACGCAGAAAAAGGGAATCGAGGACGAGGACGATTACGAGGAGGAAGGTGGCTGGGCGAAAGATGGGGCGGTGGATGGAATGGATAGGACGATGAGGGTGGCGATGGAAAGGGCGATCGGGATGGCTGGGATAGCGGCGGAGAGGGCTGCGCTGAGGATGGTTGCGGTCGTGCTGCTGGATTGAAGGGTTGATAGCTCGGTGAAGAAGATGAAGGCAACGATGCCGCCGGGGAAAAGGCTCCATAAGAGCTCGCACACCGCCATCACAATACAGACGACGCGCCAACGCCGGCAGAAAAGGCGGTTCCCAAGGAGGAATGTTATCGGCAGTAACAGGAAAAGGCAGAGGGCGATCGCTCCAAAAGTCAACATGGCGACGTCAATGCCTAACTTGGCATCCGGGGATCCAGTAGTCGGACTTGAGGTGGCTGAAACCCAAAATATGCCGGCAACGGCTAAAGCGGTTGCGATGGAGGCGAGAGCGCCGAGGATGTAGTGGGTTATACCAAGGATCTGTATCCAACGGGCAAGGGGCATTGGGTGAGGGGAAAAGTGAAAGGTGGGGGAAACGGCGCGTTGGAGTAATGGAGTGGTGGAGTATTGTTCTGGTTGTAAGGAGCGTAGTAAAGCCGCGTAGCGGCGAAATATTTATAGCCTACGGGCGAGTCTGCGAGCCCTAGGAAAAGTGGGAGCCTAGAGAGTGCGAGCCGGTGGAAAGAATTTACCCTGGGGTTGGCGACCCTTCGGCCTCGCAAGCGAGGCGCGCTCCACAAATCACCAATCACCAATCACGTTACTTCACTACTGCGGGTTCTTCTTTTTGGCGTTCGATGTAGCCGTACACCTCGGGGAGGATGAAAATGGCGGCTAGGAAAGCGATCAAGGATGAGAGCGAGACTATCGCGGTGGCGATGGAGGTCCCGACTTGTTTGAACAGGACTGGGAACAGGAAGATCGTAAGGAAATTCGGGAGTTTGACGAAGATATAGCCGAAGCCGGAGGCGGTGGCTTTATAGCGGGAAGGGGCAACCATTGAGCAGATGGTCATCCCGTTGGAGGCGGACCAGTAGTGGAACCACATCAAGCAAGCGGCGGCGAGAGGGAGCGCAATGTTCCACCCAAGGGCGAGGAAGATTGAGGCTACTACTAACGAAACGAATGTCCCGCCGAAACCCCATTGAGAGATACCGCGATGGCCCAACTTCGGTGTGATTTCCGGGGCAACAAATCCGCTGATCGTGGCCAGGATGTAGATCCCGGCCAAGAGAAAGTTAATCGTCACCATGTCGTTGATTCCGGCTAACGTGAAAATGATCGGAAGATAAAAGCCAAAGGCGGAGAACTCGATCCCTTGGGCTGCATTCGAGATCCAGGCGTAAATGCTGGCTCGCCGGCGAGTCTTGTCTTTCCAGATATCGGCGAGAAAGTCGCGGGTACGCGGACGTTGGATCTGGTAATCTTCGTCCGGTAACATGTCCAACGGGTCATTGAAAATTTGTTTAGCGACTTTCTTGGCTTGTTTAAACTTGCCGGATTGAATCAGGGAAAGAGCGGTATCAGGAATATCGAGCCGCATCAGGAAAAGGGTGAGGGCTGGAATCGCTCCTAGGCCGAGACCGATTCGCCAGAGCAAATCGTGGTTCATACCGCTCAGGAACATGATGGTTACCACGATGATACAGCAGACTTCGCCGAGGCCGAACATCCCTTGCCAACGGTTGCCCATCACCTCGCGTTTTCCTTTCGGCATCGATTCCATGATGTAGGTGTAGCCGGAAGCAATGTCACTGCCCAACGGTACACCGAGAAAGAACCGGACAATCACCAGTTCCCACATGTTGTGTGCGAATGCTTGGGCCGTCGCGAGTACGACGAACAACGCCATGGTGGTAAGGAACACCTTCCGGCGGCCCACACGATCGGCGGCCCAACCGCCGAGAACGGCGCCGACTAATGCGCCCAGTTGGACTGAGGCCGAGGCTAAGCCGAGTAGGGCGGCATCCGGTTTGAACTCGTCTTTGATGAAGATCAAGAGAAACGAGATCGAGTACAGGTCCCAGGCTTCGATCAGAATGGTGGTGATCATTAGCCAGCCGGTACGGGTACCCGTTTGTGTCCCTTCCATGCTCAACACGTGAGCCGCGGCTTTATCAGACAGCTTTTGCAGTTCTTCCTGACTGGAAATCATGAGTGTCGTTGGGGGTGGGGGATGGGGGAGAAGGTGAGATGTGAAAGGTACGATCGGGGAATGACAGATGACAAATGGCAAATGACAGATGGAGAGGGCTGACGGAAAACGGAATAGCACAAAAAACGCCAAAAAAAGGCGAAGAGTTGGTGGAGTGATGGAGTGTGATGTCGGCCTCGTCCCGCGGCCGCGGGAAGGCAGTATTGAACGGGTGGCGGCCCCTGTCGGCCTCGCAAGCGAGGCAGCGCTCCACGGTGGCGGGCCGAACTGGGATTGCGGCAATCAGGACAAAATAGAGACTGGCCGATCAATCCTAGAGTTGCATGCTCGTATGAGGATTGCCTTTGTAACTTTTAGTGCTTCAGGACATTTGAACCCAACGACAGCGCTGGCGCGTCAGCTCCAGTCGCGTAATCACGAGGTGGCGATCATTTCTTTGCCCGACGCTGAGCCTTACGTCAGGGCTGCCGGTTTGGCATTTATTCCTTACTGTGAAGAAGCGTTTTCAGCTTCATCTGGTGCCAAGGAAATCAGACACCAGATAAGCGTAATTCAAGGGTTGGATGGTGTAAGGCTTATAATTGAGGCGCTGGGCCAGATGATGGGACCCGCGTTGAGCACGTTACCGGCGGCTCTCGCTACCGCCCGAGCCGAAGCCGTCGTGCTGGACACGAACCATTATTATGTCGAAGTGATACCGATGAGTCTCGGCCTGCCGTATGTGCATATCTCCAATGCGCTTCACCTCGACTGCTCCGGCTATACCCCCCTGTGTTTCTACGACTGGCCCCACGAGACGACCCCAACGGCGCTGGCCAGGAACCGGAAAGGGGTGGCAAACTTTGCAGGGATGCTTAAGCAAGCGAACGCAACCGTCAGAGACTATGCGGAGCGAGCCGGACTAAAAATCGACTGGGACGACCCAGGCTCTACTCTTTCCCCACTGGCATCGATCACTCAAGTTCCCAGAGCCTTCGAGTTTGAAAGTTCTCATTGGCCTCCGCAGTTCCACCACACCGGTCCATTCCATGATGGTAATGGCCGACAGAACGTTGATTTTCCCTGGGAGAGATTAACTGGAGAACCGCTTATCTACGCTTCAATGGGGACGGTAATGAACGGGCGGGCGGATGTCTTTCGCTCGATAGTAGCCGCCCTGACGAAGCATAAGGATTTGCAACTAGTACTTTCCGTGGGCGATCGCGTCGATCCGGACCAGATTGGAGCGGCTCCAAAAAACGCCATCATCGTAAAGCAGGCGCCACAATTGGAGTTGCTGAAGCGGAGCTCGGTCTGCATAACCCATGCGGGGTTGAATACGACTTTGGAGTCTCTGGCTCAGGGGGTGCCGCAAATTGCTATTCCAGTGACCCACGATCAACCCGGTGTAGCAGCAAGAATAGCGGACAAGCAAACCGGTGTAGTGACATCGTTAGACAAGTTGACCGCTGAACATCTCTCAACACTCTTAGATGACGTCTTGAGCGATCCTGCGTATCGGGCGAATGCGCGTAAACTGCAGCAGGCGATCAAAACGGCCAACGGACTCTCTGTGGCAGCCGATCTGATAGAAGAAGCCCTTGGCGTGACCGATGAGGATGGCGATTGAAGGTCTGAATAGCCGCAAAAAGGCGCAAAAAACGCAAAAAAAAAACGAAGAGGCGGCGGAGTGATGGAGTGCGCTGTCGGCCTTGTTTTTTAGGGACGGCGTGTTCCATGGGGGCGACCCCTGTCGGCCTCGCAAGCGAGGCAGGCGCTCCACGGGTGGCGGCCCCTGTCGGCCTCGCAAGCGAGGCAGCGCTCCACCGGTGGCGGCCCCTTTTTTCTTCAGGTTTTCAGGCGGGTGAAGCCGTCGGGGGTCCAATTTTCGGAGCCTACGCCGTGGTGGACGAAGAAAAGGCCGCATGGATCGTACTTTTCTTTGATCGTTTTTAAGCGGGCGTAGTTTGGGCCCCAGAAAGATTCTTGCCAGGATTCCTCGAAATAGTTGGTCTCGGAAACGTAAGAGCCGGGTTTGCGGATGATTTTTCTGAGCTCGATCATTGCTTGCCCGATTTTTTGCGCGTTTTGGCGGGCCGCGATCACGTCGGGTTCATGACCGGGGATACCGGGATAAGCGGGAGGGCCGCCGCCTCCGATGATGACGAGCGCAAATGCATTCAACACCGCTGGGTTCATCGGGGTGTCTCGCGCGGCGGCGATTTCTTCCGGGGATGCACCGGCTAAACCTTTGTTGAAATGGAAGGTAGCTCGCCAGTGGCGAGTCGCTGCGAAGAGAGCATCCACTAACTTAATGTTCTGGTCCTTAGCTAAGAGTGTATCCGGTAGCCAAGTCGATTGATAGCCGTGCCAATAGATTCCTATCTGACCGTTGTCGGATTCCCACCAATAATGTTTCTCCGACGCGCCTGGCCTTGAGTCGGCGAACACCGCTTGCGGTACATATTTTTCCAGAAAAGCTGCGTCCCAAAATTTTCGGGCAGGTACGGCCAGAATAATTGGGTCTGACGCGATCGCATATTTGTCCGGCGATTTTTTGATCCGATCAAAAAACGGGTTCCAAACGTTTTCGACCTCCGATTTAGCCAGCCCTTGGAACACCATCGTGATGGAGATTTCGTTATCGCCGCGGAACGAGACGGTCTCACCCCAGTGCGGGTTAAACAGATGATCTCTGTAGAAGTCGATAAACTCGCGCAGCAGGTCGCGGAATGCGGTATCTGATTTTGCTTGGATGGTAGCGATCACCGCACCGAAGAAATCCGGGAGATCACGGGTTCGCAGTGTGAGTTTTGTCAGTACACCAAAGCTGCCGCCTCCTCCTCCTTTGATAGCCCAGAACAAGTCAGGGTTAGTACGAGCGTTTGCGATCCGGACCTCGCCGTCTGCGGTCACGATTTCGGCTTCTAAGAGACCGGCTGCAGCTATACCGAATTTTTTTGACCAACTACCGAAGCCGCCGCCTTGGATCAGGCCGGCTACGCCGACGGTGGTACAACCGCCGCCTTGAACGTAACGTCCGCCCTCGACCGTAACCGCATGATAAGCGTCGATCCACATGGCGCCAGACTCTACAGTTACCGCAGGTTGGGGAGATGGGTGTCCAGCGCAGCCTTGGCCGACAAAGGCGTCGTGTAACTCGACCTTGTTCATTGCCCGGGTCCAAATCAGGAGGGAGTCGGCAGCGTTCGATCCTCCCAGATAACTGTGGCCGCCGCCTTTCACGACGAGACGGAGATTGTTGGTCCGAGCGAAGTTGACTCCAGCAACGACATCGTCCGTGGTCTGGGCAGCGATCGCATAGACACTGGGCGCGGACATCCAGGCGTCGACCCACCCAGTGGTTTGGGTCGCACCCGGTTGATTGCCGATGTAGAACGGGTTTTGCAGGTCTTTGATTAATTTCTCGCGAGCTGCCATGTCTGCGGCGGCGTATCCGGCCAGGGGTGGTTCGACTTTGATGAGCCGGCCGCTAACGGTGTGGTTGAGTTTTTCCCAGGCAGTGTTGTCGGGCCAGCCTGGATCGGAAGGACGTACCCGGGAAGCAGATGAAGGTGAAGCGCCTCCGGCCGATCCCACTAGATGCGGCCAGAGAACGGATAAAATCGGGAGGGTGGATAGGCGTTTGAGGAAGGATTTTCGGGTCATGGCGCAGCACAAGAGAAACCGCGAATGGACACGAATAAACGCGAATAAAATCTCACGCAAAAGCGCAAAGGCGCAAAGGTAAAACAAAAGCGAAGCCGCTAGAGCCGCGTAGCGGTGAATTATTTATAGTTTAGGGCGAAGCCCTAGGAATTCCGTTTATACAAACGCCTCAGCGCTGAAGGCGCGGAAGAATGACGGCACGTACGACAGGTCGGCCGTTCATCCGTGGGTGTGATCCGGCTCGCCAAAACAACCCATCTGTCGCGCTTTCAGCGCTAGGCGCTTTAGTTACGCCGTACCTAGGGCTCGCAGACTCAGCCTAGGCTATTAATATTTCACCGCTACGCGGCTCTATTGCTCCGGGATAAAGCGCATTTTTTGGAATTGGGTGAAAAGGCGGGACAACATTTCTTCGGTGTCGACCCATTCGAGGAAACCGTACCGGCGAGATTTGGTGGTGTCGGACATGATATCGTATTCGATATTGAAGATGGCTTCGCCGAACGGCCAGGAGACGGCTTGTTCGAATGGATAATCAAGGAGACCATGCTGCTTAACCAGGCTTTGCCAGACCGATGCCTTGTCGGACATGAATTGGGTTAATGGGAGATGTTGGGGCGGCGCGTAATCCATCTTGAAGTAATCAGCCAGAAGCGGCCATAGGTTGGTCCAGCGATTAAAATCGCCGTTGGTAATATTGAAGGCTTCCCCGTTACATTGATCATTCTCGCCTGCCCAAACAATGGCTTTAGCTAACAACTCAGCGTCAGTCATCTCCATGATGATGTTATACGCTTTGGTTGTGCCAGGGAACCGGAGAGGTAATCTCATCTCTTTGCAAAGCACCGCGTATACAGCAAGAACAGTCGCCATGTTCATGGGGTTACCGACTGCGAACCCGCAGATGGAAGAAGGGCGAAGCGCTGACCAAGACCACGATTTTCCGGCCGATTGAGTTTTAAGGTAATCTTCCTGATCGTAATAGAAATTTGGCGGCATATGTCGCCGGTCGTCCTCTCTGGCAGGGGTCTTGTAAGGACCGAGATGCGCCCCATACCATTTGGCGCCTTCCAGTAGGACTACCTTCCGGAATTCTCTGGATGAACTCGTGACGGTCTCAACCAAATTGGTGAGCATGGCCAGGTTAGGTCCTACCTCATCGAAAACGTTGGTTCCCCAATAAAGCGCTGAGAAAAAGATGTGAGTAACATCGCCGATATCGCTCAGGTTGGATTCAACCGATGAGCGATCTGAAAGATCGACCGCGATGTATTTTGCCGGAGTCTGGAATTCCGGGCTTCTCCGGGATAAGCCGATTACTTCCCAATCACCCAGCGAAATCAGGTGGTTAACAAGGGTTCGACCGGTAACGCCGAGCGCTCCGGCTACCAAGGCCTTTTTCATGGGTAGAAAATCTCACGCAAGGACGCAAAGAAAAGACATTAACCGCAGATGACGCAGATAAAAGCGGGAAACAGAATAGCCGCGAAAAAGGACCACGAATTGACGCGAAAACGGGCCGCGAATGGACACGAATAAAGCGAAGAAAATCTCACGCAAAGCCGCAAAGGGTAAGACGAAGAACAGAAAATTTCACAGCAAGATCACAAAGGCCACAAAGACGAGATTCTCAACATTAGGGTTCTGCCTTGGCGTCCGTTGTGATTTTCTTTGGGATTGTTCCTATTATCTGCGTAAATCTGCAGCCTGCCCGCCACAACTTTAGCGACGGCTGGTTCATCTGCGGTTCGCCTTATTCTCAACCTTTGCGGCTTTGCGGCTTTGCGTGAGATTTTCTATTCGGTTTTTATTCTAATTCGCGGGGTGTTTGGCGTAGACAATGGCGCCGCCCATGTAGCCGGTTTTTATAGTCTCATGCATGAGGTCGTAGAAATTTGAGGCGTATTGCCAGGTTTCAATGCCGCATTCCTCGATCAGTTTGGGACGCAACTCGCGGATGCGGTCGGAGAAGGTTTTGTACCAACGGATGTAATCGGTGGTGACATCTTGGATGGTGTCGAGTGTCCAGCCGGTTTCAGTCAGTAAAGTGCTAATGGTAGATAGGATCAGTGGATGCCAACCAAGTAATTCTACATGTTGACCTAGTGCGGATTGTTTAAAGGTCCCGGGATCGGTGTATTCGAAAATTGCGAGATGGGCTTCCGGTTTGGCGCTGTGAGCGAAAGCGCGGAGTGCTGCCGGTTGATCAGAGAATGCGTAAAACGAATTGAAACAACAAATGATGTCGAAAATTCCGGAACCGATCCGGGCGGCTTCTTCCACCGAGCAAACATCAAAAGTGATTTCAGGATAGATCTCGCGGGCTCGCTGGATGGATTCTCCTTCGATGTCGATCCCGGTGACTTTTCCCCAACCTGCCCGTTGAATATAAGCTGCAGTCCCGCCGCGTCCGCAGCCGGCATCAAGCACTCGCTGGTCCGGGTTTTTTGGTAGCGGATTCCAAACGAGATCGATTGAGTCGGTTTCACCGGCGTGAGCGTAGTCACCGCCACGGGCGAGGGCGAGGAGACGTTTTCCTTGGAAAGAATTGAGACGCATGGGGGAGGGGTGGGGGGAGTAAGCAGTAAGCAGTAAGCGGTAAGCGGTGAGCAGTGAGCGGTGAGCAGTGAGCGGTGAGCAGTGAGCAGTGAGCAGTAAGCAGTGATTGGTGAGCGGTGGAAAGTGAAAAGTGAAAGCCTGCCCGCCATAGTCCGGCGGCTGGTTCATTTGCGGTTTGTCTGTCTCTTCTTTGCGCCTTTGCATGAGGATTGAGTAATGGAGTGGTGGACGATCGGAGCGTGACGCGGTAACTCCCCCAGAAGAAATATGAAAAACCTCTGGCTGATTCTTCTATTGGCTTTTCCAGTCGTGGCTAAGGCCCAATTGAGCTGGAAGGTGTATGTCGACAAGTTGTACGGCTATTCAATTCCAGTGCCTGCCAATCTACAGCTTATGCCCTGGAATGGGGATCCGGTTAGCCCATGGCAAAATAGGAACAAAACTTTCCAATCTTCGGACGGA
>JAFAIO010000373.1 GCA_019236675.1 Verrucomicrobiota bacterium | reverse complement strand
TTTATACCTTGGGCTCGTTCCTGGTTAGCGCCGACGACGATATGCGGCCTTACGCGCTGGTGGAAAACAGCCCGGAATCGCTCCGGCCGGATGAGGTGAGTCGCGGGCACCTGAAAAGGACCGGCGACAACGGTTACATCGAGAAATCATTCGATATTCTGATGTCCTTTAAAGACGTCCTCGGCAAAAAGGTGAGCGAAGTACCGGACAATTTCGAGAGCGGTAACCTTCTAGTCGATACTTCGATGGATTTGGAAACGAACGTCACCAAAGAGTTCGCCGTCGAAAATTCGCTCCTTTTGGAACGAGGTCCGGTCTCCAAAAATGCGGTGGTCAAGATCGCCCAAACTTTTCGCACCGGTACCAACGATATCGACGCGCTGGACTACCTGGAGATGTATCTGCATGACGAGAACCAGCAGCATCATGACCTGCATGAGCTTAACGCCGTTTACGTTCTCGAGAATTTCCGACCGGCCGTCACCAACAAGAACTGGCGCATCGATTGCGGCGTCGCCGGCTATGATAATCGTTTGGGCTTGCCGCCTTTCTTCCCCACCCGGCTGCGGTTCGAAGACTACATCTATCGGCTATGGATCCAGCAAGATGGCATTGTCACCGCTCACACCGATGCGGCTCAGACGCATGTAAAGAACAACTACATGAGAAGCCCCTTGGCGATGGATGTCTTCAATGAAGAGATTTGTACGCTGCTCAAGAAGAAAATAAAAGCCTCGCTCGATAGCGTCGATGATCTATCCATTCGCTTTGACTATGAGGGTGAAGTGACCCTACAGGATAGTGAAGAGATTTTGGAACGGATTTCCACGGTACACGCCCGCGTCTTAAAAGCCGCCACGACCACCAACATCCCTGAGCGCAAACAGGCGCTGCTACTTTTTGCGGAGACCTTGGCGAGATCATTCTACGGTTTTGAGCCCGACTTTTTTCAGCAAAACGTTTCTCGCATCGTTGATGATGTCATTAGCCAGATCCACGCTTCGCTCGAGATCTGGCCGACGCTGGTTGAGATCTGCTATTTTCATAAAGACAAACGCGAGTTTCCCCAGCTCAAGGTGCAGAACAAGAAAGCCAAGCGGCGCAACGGTTCTGCGGGCTAAGGCCTAATTCGGACCTGGCTCCGGAGGAGCTAAATCTTTATAGCTGGGCCATCCCAAAATTGCGAGCAGCTCCGTAGGAGCGGCATTCAATCTGATCCGCGAGACGGTCTAGACAGGCCGCAATATGCCGCTCCTCCGGAGCTCACGCCGATTTAGGCACCGAGAGCTATAAAGATTTCGCTCCTACGGAGCGCAACCGGGTCAAACCGGGACTCGGGCAGCTCGCATTTCGCTCGATGCTTCATTTGACGCAGACATTTTCCGGGTTATCTCGCAACTCGGCTATGGATCGACGCGCTCCTTCGCGAGCCAAACCTCCAGGAAAACTATCCCCGGCACCATCCATGTGGTGGCGCCAAGATTGGCTCTTCGCTCTGCTGTTACTCATCGTCACCACTCTCGCTTATCTGCCGGCACTCAACGGAACCCCCATTTGGGACGACGACGCTCACATCACCCAGCCCGAATTGCGGTCCTGGGACGGGTTGGTCAAGATCTGGACCCAACCAGGAAGCACTCAACAATACTATCCTTTTGTCCACACCTTTTTCTGGATCGAACACCAGCTTTGGGGCGATGCGCCTCCCGGCTATCACGTGGTCAATATCGCCCTTCACTGCGTCTCAGCTCTGCTCTTACTCAGAATCTTGCGCCAGCTCGAAATTCCGGGAGCATGGCTAGCCGCCGCTATCTTCGCGCTCCATCCCGTACAGGTGGAATCAGTAGCCTGGATTTCTGAGCTTAAGAACGCTCTCTCGGGCGTCTTCTACTTCAGTTCCGCGTTGATTTACTTAGAGTTTGATCGGACCCGGAAGTTCGCTCCTTACCTGATCTCGCTCATTCTTTTTGTGCTCGGCCTATTGTCCAAGACCGTCATCGCGACCTTGCCAGGAGCGCTGCTGGTCATCTTCTGGTGGAAACGGGGCAAGTTATCGTTTAAAAGAGACGCGCTCCCAATCCTCCCTTTTTTCATCCTAGGCGCGGCGGCGGCGTCTTTTACGGCTTGGATCGAGCGCAGCTTGATTGGAGCCGAGGGGTCGGCTTACGACTTCACTTTTATCGAACGCGTTCTCATTGCCGGCCGGGTGATCTGGTTTTATCTCGGCAAACTCATCTGGCCATTAGATCTGATCTTTATCTATCCGCGTTGGCAGATAAGTCAGGCCATCTGGTGGCAGTATCTTTTCCCGGCAACAATCGCGATTGCCCTCGCGATTCTCGTCTGGTTGCGCCGTTGGCGACGGGGGCCTTTAGCAGGAATGCTTTTTTTTATTGGTACTCTGCTTCCCGTGCTCGGGTTTCTGAATGTCTATCCATTCCGATATTCACTGGTAGCAGATCATTTCCAGTATTTGGCCTGTCTCGGACTGATCGTCCCGGCAGCAGCCGGAATCTCGTTAGCACTAACCCACGCTGAATCCTGGCAACGTTGGACCGGTTACACACTCTACCTCTGTTTGTTGGTCACACTTACCATGCTCAGTTATGCTCAGAGCCAAATTTATAAAAACGTCGAGACCGTCTGGCAGACGACCATCAGCAAGAACCCCACGGCCTGGATGGCGCACAACAATCTTGGTGCAGTTCTTCTAAAAAAGAAACAACTGGAAGACGCGATCGATCACTTTAATAAGGCGATCGAGATCAAACCCGATGAAGCCAGCGCCTTCACCAATCTCGGTAACGCACTGCTTCAGAAAGGAGAGCTCGGTGAAGCCATCTTCCAATATCAAAAAGCGGTTGAATTAAAGCCGGCGGCAGCAGGCCTTCATTACAATCTGGCCAACGCGCTCCTGGCTCGAGGTGAAGTTGATGACGCCATTGCAGAGTATGAGTCGACGTTGGCTATCAATCCTAACTATGCCGACGCGCACAACAACCTCGGCGCCGTGTTACTTCAGCAGGGAAAGCTTGACCAGGCGATCGATCACTACCAGAAAGCCCTTGAAATCAATCCTAAAGATGTGCGGGCCGAGGGCAACCTCGCCTGGGCACTGGCCACAACACCGCAATCGACCATTCGCAAAGCGATCGCAGTTAAACTGGCCCAACACGCCAACGAGACTTCTGGCGGCGCAAATCCTCTCGTGTTGCGGATTCTGGCGGCAGCGTATGCGCAGAATGAACAATTCTCCGAAGCGATCGAAACCGCAGAACGCGCTCTCCAACTGGCAACCGACCGCAACTCCGTCCTAGCCGAATCACTCCAGGCCGAGCTCGATCTTTACCGGAATGGCCAGCCTTGCCGGTATGGAAGCCAGGAGTGACGAAAGAATGGAGTAGTGGAGCGATGGAGTGTTGGAGTAATGGAGCAAGCGCCTGTAGGGGAGCCGCTTTGACCTTGGCAAACCCATCGTGTGATCGGCCGGACTAGTGTGTTGCTGCTGCGAGTTTGTTCGGCGGGCGGCTCCCGGGCATGACCCAAAGCGTGGTTTTGCCATACAGTTCCTTGCCTTTGCGGATTGATCGAACAGCGCCGCGGTTATATTGCACCAGGAGCCATTACTCCGGGGCTCTATGGTTTCATCACCCAGTCGATGCCATACCAAACGCCGGCTCGGCGCCCGATTTGGTGTCGCAGACAAAAGAGCGGTGGTAAGCGGAGCTCTCTGTTTCTCCCGTCACGTCTTTCGGGAGCCCCACCACCACTCCACCACTCCGCTAATGAACCAGCGTCAGCCTAGAGTTCTATAGCTCTCAACCAGCGCAACGAAGGCCGCCACGATCATGACCACGCGAATCGCGTTGAGCTGGTCCCAGCGTTGTCTTTGCGCCCGCCAATCTGCCGGAAGATTCCGGATGTCCCAAGCTTTCACCCGATTGTTGATCGGCACCGGCCCGACGACGCTAAAAATAATAACGATAATCCAAAGCAGCGTCGCGAGGAGTAGCGCAACGGTGGAAATCGACGGCCAACTCCAAGTGACAACGAGAAGGACAAGGTGGAACAGCGAAGTTCCCGCCATCCAGAAGGGCATGATCTTGCCGAATAATCTAGCGAAGACCTGAATCGCGGGAAGAAAGCGTTCACCCTCGGCACCTGACAAGGCTGGATGAATCAAGAATCCAATGCTGAACTCGTTGCCGAGGATGGCTCCAGTCGAAACAATGAGAATCAAGAATAGCACGTCAAAAAATTCGAGCATTAGAATATATAGCAACGCTAGATTTTATTTCAATAAACTTATAAGAAAGCTTCACAGCTAGTATCAATGGCGCTATATTTTCTATGGATGGCAACTAATCGAATCGCGGAGCGTAAACTGCGCGACAAACAGGCACGCCGGGCACAGATCATCAGTGCCGCCCGACGAATCGCGGAGCATGAAGGGTGGTCCAACGTAACCCTTCGGCGGCTAGCCGACGAAATTTCATACAGCCAACCCGTCTTGTACGCTCATTTTGGAAACCGCGACGGGATTCTCGACGCAGTTGCTATCGAGGGTTTCCATGAGCTGGGCCTGGCCATGGAGAAGGCACGGAAACGGGTTAAGCATGCAAATACGGTCGAATCGGTCGGGGCCGCATATCTGGAGTTCGCCGCATCTTCACCAGCACTGTATGAAGTGATGTTTTCGCTCAGCCTGAGCGTACCATTCGATGACGCGGCTACTCCTCCGGAGATGCGATTCGCGTTTTCCCAATTCCTGGAGTTGTTTC
>JAFAIO010000334.1 GCA_019236675.1 Verrucomicrobiota bacterium | reverse complement strand
ATGAGACCGGGCGCATCGATTTAGTGCCTTATATCCGCAAGGAGGACGAAGACCGCTTGCCGTCACCACGGAGTTGACAGATCGCGCTTAATAGCAAAAGTGGCGCGGTCTTTCGGGCAAGACCCAGCCTTGCTTGCAGGGCCGAGTTAAGGGAAGTTGGCATAAACCGCATGCGGTATCCGCTTTTTGTTATCACGCTGTCGGGGCTTTTACTGCAGGCCTGCTCGGATGAGCGGTCCATCGGCCGCGCTACCAGCGTTCCGCCACAGGCCGAACTACAAAACGCACTGAGCAGGCAGCGTGAGCTGACGAGTGCACCAAACGGCATGTCCCCGGCTTTTACTCAACCAAGTGAACCTTATTTTTCTGGCGGCGGAGATCGCGTATTGATGATCGGCGATTCTCTATCTGTCGGCGGGTTCGGGCAATCGATGCAGGAATACCTGGTCAGTCGATTTGGTCAGAACAACGTCGCTGTTTTCGCTGCTTGCGGTTCTTCCCCGCAACATTGGTTACGGTCTGGTTCCGATTATACGACCAAATGCGGGTATCGAGAGCAGACGCCTTCGACAGCGATCTTGTATGATTTTCAACATGGGAGACGGCCGCCTCCTATGCCGACCCCAAAGCTGGACGACCTCCTGCCGAAATACCGGCCCACCATCTTAATTGTTCAGCTTGGAACCAATTGGATGGACGGATTAGTCACCGATGCGCGGGATGAAGAGACAGATGCTCGGACGCTGGATGGCTTCGTTGCCGCAATCCGAGCCTCGCCGAGCACAGTCAGAAAGATTATCTGGATAACGCCACCTGATTCTTCTCATTATCCGCCTCGGGTGCAACAAGCCGTGCTTGCTCTGATCAAAGCGGCCGCTGCCAAGTACGGCTTCGAGACCATCAATTCGAGCGCGATCACTCACTACACCCCGGGTAAATCGGGCGGCGACGGAGTCCATTACGCCGACGAACCCGCAAAAGAATGGGCCAGCCTCGTCAGGATCCAGTTGGACCATATCGTCCGGTATTAGGACATTCATTCTGTGGAAGTTAGCGGTCGGTGACACTAGGCTGCTGGTCACTTGTACCTCGCTGTTTTCAGCCTTTGGCGGATGGCTCACAGGGGTTTTGGCCGACCGCTATGGATGGCTATTGGTGCAGCAGGTCGCCGGGGTTGTCGGTTTCAGTTAGAAATTAGCGCTTATCAGTTTGGGGTTGTCGGTTATCAGTTTGCCGTTATCAGTTTGGCTGTTGTTGGTTCGTGGGTCCCGGTCGTCGCCCGCATTCTCAAGCCGAGAGGCGTCCAACCGGAAACCGCCAACTGCAGACTGCCAACCGTTAACCGTTAACTACAAAACCAAAATGATTGTTGGACGGACCAAGAGATTCTCTTCTTGCTTTCCAACGAGCGTTTTAGTGGCCGGAATCCTGACCGTCTGCTCCTGGACTTCGCCCGTGGTAGCCGGCGGCCCAGATCTCTCGAAAGAAGGTTTTCCCAAGGCCACACCCGCGCAGTCTGCTCAATATTCTGATGCCGGGAATTCGGCGGGCCAAACCAATTACGGCGGGATGATAGTGGTCGGGATCATCGCGGTATTAACCGCGATCGTGGGTGCCGCAATTTGGCGGGCGCACGAGTTGGCGGTGCGAAGGGATTTGGCTATAGAAGCGGAGAATCAAGCGGTTGCGGCTCGAAAAGGCGTCGAAGCCATTATTAACCAGTTGCTCGACCAGTTGAGGGATAGGCTTGAGCCGCTTGGCCAGCTCGACATCGTCCAGGACGCGCAAAGGATGATGGAGACCTACTATGAGAAGTTCGGGTTCATCCAAGAGGATCCTGAGGGGCTTAACAGATGGGCTACGCTGCTACAAAATCAAGGGGACCGATTATTAGCGCAGGGCGATATGAACGATGCCCAAGTTAAATATGGGCATGCGCTGGAAATCAGCCAGAAACTGGTCAAGCAAGATCCTGGGAACGAAGCTTGGCAGGCGGCTCTTTCGGTCCGCTACGAGAAGGTAGGAGACTTATTATTAGCCCAAGGAGATCTGAATCGAGCCCGGACTTACTTCCGGCGTTTGCTGGAAGTACAACACAATCTAGCCAGGCGAAACCCGGGAGACCTGGCTTGGCAACGCGGTCTGTTAGCCACCTATGAAAAGCTCGGAGAAGTATTAGAAGCGCAAGGTGATTTGCAAGGAGCTGAAACGACCTACGCTAGTTCTTTGCAGATCATGTTGAAACTGGTGAGCCAGGACCCGATGAACCGAGCCCGGCTACGCGAGCTATCGGTCATTCACGGCCGGTTGGGTGGCGTGTTAAAGGCGCAAGGCGATATCGCCGGTGCAACCCGTCACTTCAAAGCGAGTATAGAAATTCTAACCAGCCTAATCCAACAACAAGATCAGAACCCAAGTCTGGAATGGGATCTCGAATGGGCAAAAGCCCAGTTAGGGCAAGGGTAAATGGGTGCGCGGTTCACGATTTCAATGTCCGCGAGCAGTTCACGGTTCGTGGTTAGGCGTTGGTAGTAAAGGGTAGGGCTCGTTATCGGTTATGTTGGGGGATGGCGATTATGGGAAATATGGTAGACACCCTAAATATAGTTTGTATAGGCAGCTAAATGCTAACTCTGAACGGCGAATTGCAAACAGTGAACCGCGAAATGTTCAGCCGCCGTTGATAGCATTGATCGCCACGTTGAGGTCCGTGGTGGCGGAGTTGTACTGGTCCAGGAGTTGTTGGCTGGTAAATAAGAGATGGCCGTCACTCTGGCGTGTCCATTGGGAAGAATTTTCCGAGAGGACATCTAACAAAGTCGTAATGCTCGCGCAGGCTTTGTTTACTTCTGTGGGCCAAGGCACTTTACCAACGTCTTGTGCCCATTGGGCAAAGGTTTCGGCGGTCTCCTGTGCGGTCGCCGCGGGTACACCTGCCACCTTCAATTTAGCGGTTAGTTGCGCAGATATATCTTGGTAATAATGCACAGCGGAATCCGCAATGTCTTGGCATTGCTGTACTGCGGCTCGAAGCTTAGCGAGGTCTTCGCCGGGTTGAACCGTCTCGATCTTAGGCAAGATCTGTTGGCTGAAGATTTGAAAAGGCGGCTTCCGTATATCGAGGTGAGCGACGGCGTCGTTGAGAATCCCTGCCACCGATCGCTCTGCCGGGGTAAGTGCCTTTTCGTCGTAATTCATTAGGTTCAGATATTCGATTGCGGTGCTCGGCGGCGGGGGCGCTTTTACATTCCCGGTGGCGACATTCTGAGAACGTCCATTTACCCGATCGACCAGATAGTTAGGGAGCCAGGGATTACCTACAATGAGGCCGCCAGTAAAGGAAATGGTCATTTCACCGGCCAAAATCAGTCCAATGACGAATAAACGAAAAGAGGAGCTACGCGATGCGTGCCCCTGCAACACTTTCCGCTGCCGCACTATTTGCATAACGTCGCTTGGGTCCGTCCAGAGAGTAACTCCTCACTTCTTCGTTTGTCCGCGCGGATTTGTCATTTCTTAATTTGCTTGAAATCGATCTAATTTTGCGGATCGACCGCGGTCCGCGTGTTTTTTGGCCGCTTCGGGGCTCGCGCCTGACATTGGCCTCCTTAAATGAAGCTAATCCGAGCCCTGTAGCCCGCGAGGAAGGAGCGGGCGAGTCATACAAAATCACGTTTGCGGAAGGCTCTACCAGAGCCCGATTTTAGATAGCGCTCGAAGCGCCTGGCAATTTCCGGGGTTTCGAAAGCAAAGTAAGCTTTGAGTTTCCAGGGGCGATATTTAGCTGCATGGCTGGAGACATCGGCTTGGTGTTTTTGAACCCGATCACGCAAATCTTTTGTGTACCGACGTAAAAATGCCCCGGCGTAGAAATCGATTCCAAGATGTAGACGTAATGCATCTTCGTTCACCAGTCCGCCTCCGTCCCTGTAACCCTGACTACGCGCGACGCTTTCGCCCTTTGGGTAGGGCGAGCCGATGAGTTTTGCAACAGCGGAGCCTGCCGCGCTGTAGCCCGCGAGGAATGAGCGGGCGAAAGCGGGTGAAGGGAATCGAACCCTCGTGTGTAGCTTGGGAAGCTACCGTTCTACCATTGAACTACACCCGCGTAATATGAGTTGGTCCGGACACAGCCGGGCCAATCGGTTGGATGAAGATGGTAGCCGGTTTGAACGGGGACGCAAGCCGAAGGTAATACGGGAATTCAGAACAAAGACACAAAGGCCACGAAGTTTTGGCAGGTTTTGGCGATGCCGTGCGTGTGCCTTGGGTTTTTGGGATTACGATTGTTTATTCCTTGGCTTGACGAAGGCGCGCGCACTTGTAGCCGATGCAACTGGCCGCCGCTGAGACGCTCGCGGGAGCCGCTTGCTGCCAACTGATAGAGCTGCGGAGTTATAAAGCGGCTCCCCTCCAGATGGTGGGCGGGCGGCCGCTCTGGGTCCGTCATTGGTGTCCATTCGCGTCCATTCGTGGTCGGGTCTGCTGGTATTCGACACAGGGATGAATCCAGGTTATTATTCGCGGTGCCCTTTGGTGGGCAGAACAATTTTCAATGGGTGTTTCTAAAGGTGTGGCTCAGCCGCTTGATCAGCGAGTGTTGAGCTTTCTGGGTAGCAAGCAGTATCAGCCGCTAAACAAGGCCGATTTGGCGAAGAAGCTGGGGGTGCCGGTCGATGAACGAGCAGGGTTTCGAAAGCTGCTCGCGCAATTAGAGTCTGCCGGGAAGATCACTCGGATTCGAAAAGATCGTTACGTCTTGCCGCGGGAAGCTGATCTGATTGTGGGGACGATTTTGATCAACCCGCAAGGGTTCGGATATGTGATCAATGAGACCGGCGACGGGCAAGGGGATGTCTATATCCCGGCAAGCCAGACTAGCACTGCCGTTCATCGCGATCGGGTGGTGGCGCGGATTACCGATGAGGAAGTGACCTTGATTCGCGCTCGGCGAAAACGAGCCGGTAAGGTCATCAAAATCTTGGAGCGCGTGAATAACCGCGTGGTGGGCACGCTTCAGCAGACCCAGAAGTTTTATTATGTAGTTCCAGATGATCCGTGTCTGGTGCACGACGTCTATGTGGGGTTGGCGCCGGATGCAGCCGGACGAATCCCAGCGGTGAACGACAAAGTAGTGGTCCGCCTGGGTGCTTGGGAAAACCGGCATGTCAGTCCGGAGGGCGAGATCATCGAAGTATTGGGACCGTCGCGCGACCCAAGAGTTGAAGTGCTCGGTATTATTAAGAAGCACGGCTTGCCGACTGACTTCCCTGAGGCAGTGCTCGAAGAGGCGGCCGGGATCCCCACGGAAATTTCCAGCAATGAACTGGAAAGCAGGATTGATCTTCGGCATCTGCCGGTTTTTACCATCGATCCGGATGACGCTCGGGATTTTGATGATGCCATTCATGTCGTCCCTAACGATGACGGCTGGGAAGTCGGGGTTCACATCGCCGACG